>JACPDI010000021.1 GCA_016184105.1 Acidobacteriota bacterium | reverse complement strand
GGCTGCACGCGCTGCACATGGTCGTCGGCATCGCGATCATGCTGGTCATCCTCCGGATGGCGTGGCGCGGAACGTTCACGCCGGAGTACTACTCCCCGGTCGAGGTGTCCGGCCTCTACTGGCACTTCGTCGACATCGTCTGGATCTTCCTGTTCCCGCTGCTCTATCTGCTCGGAAGGCACTGATGTCAGGTCATATCGTCTCGCCGCGGCTGTACTACGTCATCTTCATCACGCTCATGGTCCTCACGGGCGTGACGGTCTGGGTGGCGTTCCTCGACCTGAAGTTCATGAACACGATCGTCGCCCTGACGATCGCGGTCACCAAGGCCACGCTGGTCGTGCTGTTTTTCATGCACGTGAAGTACAGCGAGTAGAAGATCTCCACGTTCCGCGGGTTGGCCTGGCCGTGCCAGACGAACCCGTGCCCCGGGATCAGGTGGTCCTTGAACTTGTCGGCATACTCGACGGCCTTGACGCCAAGGAACGTCGCGCCGAGGAGAATCGTCAGGATCAGGAAGACGATCTGGCCACGCCGGCTGCCCGTCTGCGCCGCGTGTACCGCCAGCGCCATGGTGAGCGAGCTGAAAATCAGGACGGCCGTGTTGAACCCGCCGAGCGCGATGCTGAGGTGATGGCTCCCCTCCGCGAACGCGAGCGGATACCACGTCCGGTACACGATGTAGGCCATGAACAGGCCGCCGAAGAACATGATCTCGGTGACCAGGAACACCCACATCCCGAGCGTGGAGGCTTCCGCCTGCTGCTCCAGGCTGTCGAAGTGATGCTGCAGCCGGGGATGGTGCGCGGGCGCAGCCGCGTGCGCCTGCGCGTGGGCCTCGCCCGGATAGGCGGCGGCGCGTGTCTCAGACAACTTTCAGCCTCCCCTCGGTGTACGCGTAAGCGCCCTCGGTGACCACCGGGGTTTCATCGAAATTCGCCGTGGGCGGCGGCGAGGGGATCGTCCATTCGAGCCCCTTCGCCCCCCACGGGTTCGGCCCGGCGTCCCTGCCGTACTTGAGCGCCCAGGCGAAATACACCATCGGGATCATGTAACCCGCCCCGAGGATCGTCGCGCCGGCCGTCGAGAGCACGTTCCACACCTGGTACTCATCCACGTACGAGTAGTAGCGCCGCGGCATGCCCTGGTAGCCGACGATGAACTGCGGGAAGAAGGTCAGGTTGAAGCCGACAAACGTCACCAGGGCCGCAAAGCGCGCCCAGCTCTCCGGATACATCTTCCCGAACATCTTCGGGAACCAGTAGTGCAGCCCGCCCAGGTACGCCAGCGTCGTCCCCCCGACCATGATGTAGTGGAAGTGCGCGACGACGAAGTACGTGTCGTGGACGTGGACGTCCACCGCGAGCGTGGCGAGGAAGAGCCCGGTCAGCCCGCCGATCGCGAAGAGACCGATGAAGCCGAACGCGTAGAGCATCGGCGCATCCCAGGAGATCGACCCCTTGTAGAGCGTCGCGGTCCAGTTGAAGACCTTCACGGCGGACGGGATCGCGACGAAGAAGCTGAGGATCGAGAACACCATCCCGGCGTACACCGACTGGCTGCTGACGAACAGGTGGTGCCCCCAGACGAGGAAGCCGACGATCGCGATCGCCAGCGACGAGAACGCCACGAACGAGTAGCCGAAGATGTTCTTCCGCGCGAAGGCGGCGATCAGCTCGGACATGACCGCCATGCCGGGCAGGACCATGATGTAGACGGCCGGGTGCGAGTAGAACCAGAACAGGTGCTGGAAGAGCACCGGATCGCCGCCGCGGCGCGGGTCGAAGAACCCGAACCCGAACGCGCGATCCACGAACGCCATGACGAGCGTGATGGCGACGACCGGCGTGCCGAGCACCATGATGAGCGACGTCGCGTAGTGCGACCAGACGAACAGCGGCAGCCGGAACCAGGTCATCCCCGGCGCGCGCATCCGGTGGACCGTGACGATGAAGTTGAAGCCGGTCAGGATCGAGGAAAACCCGGTGATGAACACGCCGAGCGCGGCGGTGAGCACGTTGCTCTGCGAGGAGACGGTGCTGTAGGGCGGGTAGAACGTCCAGCCCGTGTCCACGCCCCCCATGACGACGGCGGCGACCGTGAACGCCGCGCCGACGATGTAGACGTACCAGCTCAGGAGATTGATCCGCGGGAACGCCAGGTCCTTCGCCCCGATCATGATCGGGATCAGGAAGTTGCCGAGCACGGCCGGGATCGCGGGGATCAGGAAGAAGAACACCATGATCACGCCGTGGGTCGTGAACAGCCGGTTGTACGTATCGGCCTCGACCATGTCGCCGGCCGGCGTCAGCAGCTCGAGCCGCACGCCGAGCGCGAGCAGCCCGCCGACGAGGAAGAAGAACGTCACGGAGAAGAGGTACAGCAGCGCAATCCGCTTGTGGTCCTTCGTCAGGAGCCACGAGAGGACGCCTTCCTCCGCGTTGATGTAGTTCCGGGGTTCCGCCACTGCTACTGGTTCCATGCCACTTCTCTCCGCCAACCTTCAGGCCGGCGGCTACACGGTCGGTCCGCTCCGCCAACCTTCAGGCCGGCGGCTACACGGTCTATCTCGCCGTCGCTTCGGTCGCCTCGGCGCCGGCCAGCGAGCGGATGTACGCGATGAGCTGCAGGATCTGCTCCTCGCTTGCGATCCCCTGGAACGTCGGCATCAACGGCTGGAAGCCGGCGACCACCTTCGCCTGGGGGTTGAGGATCGACTCGCGGATGTAGTTCTCGTCGGCGACGGCCGTCGATCCGTCCTGGAACTTCACGGTCCTGCCGAAGAGGCTTCTCAGCTGCGGCCCGCGTGCGAGCGAGTCGTCGCGATGACACGTGTGGCACGCGAGGTCGGTGAACAGCTTCTCGCCGGCGGCCGCCGGCGACGCCTCGGCGCCCGTGCCCCCCGCGAGCCAGGCCTGGAAATCGGCGGGCTCCATCACGACAATCGAGCCGATCATGCGGGAGTGGTTCAGCCCGCAGTATTCAGCGCAGAAGAGGTGATAACGCCCGGCCTTCGTCGACTCAAACCAGAGGTTGGTGATCCTGCCGGGGACGACGTCCATCTTTGCGCGGAACGCCGGGACGAAGAAGCTGTGGATGACGTCCTCGGAGCCGAGGATCAGCTTCACGGGACGGCCCACGGGGACGTGCAGCTCGTTGATCTCGCGGCGGCCGTCCGGGTGCTGCGCCTTCCACATCCACTGCTTGCCGGTGATGTAGATCTCCATCGCGCCGCGCGGCACGCGGTAGATCTGGAAGTACACGCTGGCGCCCCAGAAGAACATCACCATCGTGATGCCGAGCGGGATGACCGTCCACAGCAGCTCGAGCGAGTGCGAGCCCGTGATGCCGGCGCCCACCTCGTCGGCGTGGCGGCGGCGGTACCTCACGGCGAAGAACGCGACCAGCGCTGCGATGAGAATCGTGAAGAACGCGGTGACCGCGATCAGGAAGAAGTACAGGGCGTCGACGTCGCCGGCGTATGTCGAGGCCGCGGTCGGAAACAGGCTGTTAAACATTCCGGGGTACGCTCCTGCGCTCCCTGCGCAGCATCAGCAGGATGAAGGTGCCGAGCGCGGCGACCGTCAGGACGCCGGCGACGCGGATCGAGTTGATCGCGACCGCGCCGTAGCGTCCCGCCATCGGGTCGTACTGGAAGCAGAGCAGCATCACCTGGTCCGCCAGGTTGCCGATGCGGTTCTGCGACGCCTCGACGAGGCCGAGCCGCACGTCACGCACGCCGTACTCGATGCCGTAGAAGTAGCGCGACACGACCCCGCCAGGCGTCAGCACGACGATGCCCGCCCCGTGCGCCCACTGCCGGGACACGTCGTCCCAGCGGTAGCGGAAGCCGACGGTGCTGGTGAGCGCGGCGATCGATTCCTGCGAGCCCGTCAGGAAGTGCCAGCCCTCGTCCGCGCCCTGGCGGCCGTACTTCGACACGTAGGCGAGCTTCTTCGTGCGCGCCAGCGGGGTCCCTTCCCTGGGATCGAAGCTCACCGCCACGACGTCGAAATCGCGCCCCGCGTCGAGGCTCATGACGTTCAGCGTCTGGGTCAGGCCGTTGAGGATCTGGTTGCAGAGCATCGGGCACTCGTAATACACGAGCGCGAGGATTACGGGCCGCTTGCCGAAGTACTCTCCGAGCGCGACGTCGCGGCCGTGTTCGTCCCGGAACCGCAGGTCGAGCGGCACCTGCGCCTCGAGCCGCTGGTCGATGCCCACTCCCTGCGTGACCTGCCGCGGCGGCGGATCCTGCTTCTGGCGGACCCACTGCGCCGAAACGGGTGCGGCGATGACCAGAGCGGCCGCGACGGTGAACAACAGCTGCTTCATGACGGCGCTCACTGTCTTCGGCCCGAACTCGTGTCCATCCTCGACGCCCTTCGTCCCGGCGTCTCCTTCGGCGCCGCCGTGCCCGCGCGTGCGGGCAGCGTGCCGACGACCGCCTGCTTCGCGGCGTCGATATTCCTGAGCGTCGGCTCGTCCTCCGCGAGCGCGCGCCGGAGCGCGCCGGGCTCGTCGGTGAGCAGGCGCGGCTCGGGCGGCGGCGTGCCCGAGGGGACCGCGAGCGGCGAGACGGCGGGATCCGCCGCCACGGCCTGCCGCGAGTACATGTTGATCAGCAACAGGAGCCCAAGGCAGACGACGGCGCCGAACGTGAAGAGCACGACGATGAAGGTGCCGATCGCGCGGATGTTGACGTCGCTCTCCTCGTGCGCGGCGACGTGCCCGTCCTCTTCGTGCAGGTGCCCCGGGTGGCTCTGCACCGACCTGGGCTGCGCCGCGTCCGGCACGTCCGGCCGCGTCGGCTCGAGCGGGTGTGTCTGGCTGCCGCCGTGATCAATGTCCGCCATGGACCGCCATCGCCTCCGCGAAGAACGGGTCGTGCACCGGCAGCGCGGGGCGCTTCCGCAAACGGCCCACGAACACGAACAGCCACAGGCCGAACAGGCCGGCCGGCAGCGCGACATCCATCCAGTGCAGCGACAGCCCCGGCACCCCCGGCTTGATCAGCCAGAGCAGGTCCACGAAGCGCATCGCCAGCACCACGAGCGCGACGTTGCGCAGCAGCCGCGGGTTGCGCTTCAGATCCCGGGACAGCAGCAGCAGGAAGGGCGCCGCGAACTGCACGAACACCAGCGCCACCGCGACGAAGCCCCACACGCCGTGCAGGCGCTCCAGATACCAAGGGATCTCCTCGGGCAGGTTGCCGGACCAGATAATCAGGAACTGCGAGAACGAGAAGTACGCCCACAGCATCGTGAACGCGAACATCAGCTTGCCGATGTCGTGGAAGTGCAACGGCTTCAGCACGCCGGCCAGCGGCGTCAGGTTGCGCACCGAGGCGAGCACGATGATGACGAACGCCAGCGCCGAGAGGCCCTGCCCCCCCATGAACAGGATGCCGAAGATCGTCGAGAACCAGTGCGGGTCGAGCGACATGACCCAGTCGATCGACGCGAAGGTAATCGTCATGCCGTAGAGCAGGAGCCCCGGGGCGCTCAGGAGACGGAACTTGCGCTCGGCGCCGACCGGGCCCGGTCCCGCCGTGTCCTGCTCGCGGGACCAGCGGGCCATCGTGAGGGCGAGCGCGCTCCACGCGACGAAGTAGAACGCCGCGCGGCCAAGAAAGAACGGGACGTTCAAGTACGCCGCCTTCGCCTGGAGGATCGCGTCGCCGGCGACCACCTCGGGACGCGCCCACGGGTACAGCGGCTTCAGCCCGAAGAGCGCGATCGGGATGAAGTAGAGCACCAGCAGCGGAAGGGTTCCCGCCGCCGCCTCGAGCGGGCGTCGCGCGATCATGCCCCACCCGCCGCCGGTGAGGTGGTGAATCATCGCGATCGCCAGCGAGCCGAGCGCGACCCCGAGGCACGCCATGAAGCCAACGAGGTACGAGCGGAAGAAGTGCTCGGGCGATACGCCGAGCAGCAGGCCGGCGGCGCCCAACACGAGTCCCGCGCCGCCAACGAACAGGCCGGCGCGCTGCGCGCCCGCCATGGCGTCGGAAGGAAGCAGAGCGGGCGCAGGGGTACGATGGTCCATCATGATCTCAGTGGCGCTCCTGCGGCGCCGCGGGCGCCTGCGCGGAGGCTGGCGGCGCCTGCCCGGCGCCCTGGAGCGCGCGAACGTAGGCCGCAATCGCCCAGCGGTCGGCCGCGGGCACCTGCGCGCGGTAATCCGGCATCTGGCCGAACCCGTTCGTGATCACGTCGAACAGGTGTCCGGCCGGCGCGTCTCTCAGCCGCTGATCGTGCAGCGACGGCGGCTGGCGGTAGCCGCGGCGCACGACCATGCCGCGCCCGGTGCCCGCTCGGTCGTGGCACGGCGCGCAGAAGATGTCGTAGCGTTCCTGCCCGCGGTCCACCATCTCGCGCGTGACCGCGTAGGGGAACTCGTTCGACAGCGCCCCTCCGCTCTTGCCTGTCGTGAACAGCTCGTCCTCGTTGAGTTGCCCGCGCGCGACGGTGCCTTCAACCGGCGGACGCGCCGACTGGCCGTCGGTGAACAACGCCGCCGGCTCCAGCGGCTCGTACTTCGGCTGGTCGTGCATGTCCTGCCGGCACGCGACGAGCGACGCGGCCGCCAGGAGGCAACACAGCAGTGAAAAAGGGGTCGGGCGCCTTTTTTCACGGGGCGTCGGGAGGACAAAGGCTCCCGACCCCCTTTTCTCAGTGTGCAAGCTCGGTCACCTCGCGCGCGTGCAGATCGTCGAACAGCTTCCTCGTCTGCATCCGGTCGAACTTCGGATCCGTCGCCTCCACCACCAGGAAGAACCGGTCGCGGGTCGCGGCGCTGAAACGCGGCGCGTTGAACACGGGGTGATACGGCATCGGCAGCCCGTTGAGCGCCAGCATGCCGAATACCGCCGCGAAGGCCGCACAGAGGATCGTCGTCTCGAAGGCCACCGGGATGAACGACGGCCACGAGGCGTGCGGCCGGCCGCCAATATTCAGCGGGTACGCCACCGCCGACACCCAGTACTCGAGGCCGAGCCCCGCCACCATGCCCGCCAGGCCGCCCACCAGCACGAACATCGGCAGGCGCCGATCGCGGAAGCCGATGGCGTCGGCCAGCTCCTCGATGGGGAACGGGGAGAACGCGTCGATGCGGCGGTAGCCCGCGTCGCGCACTTTCGTGGCGGCGGTCACGAGCGCCTGGGGCGTCTCGAACTCCGCGAGCAGGCCGTAGATCGGCGGGACGCGGGAGGTCTCAGCCATGAGCCTCCTCCTTCACCTTGGCTTCGGGCAGCAGCGTCCGCATCTCGAAGATCGAAATCATCGGCAGCACGCGCACGAACAGGAACATCAGCGTGATGAACAGGCCGATCGTGCCGAAGAAGGTCGCGAAGTCCCACCGCGTGGGGTAGTACATGTCCCACGACGAGGGGAGGAAGTCCCGATGCAGGCTCGTGACGATGATGACGAACCGCTCGAGCCACATGCCCACGCCCACGACGAGCGACACGATGAAGAGGATCGCCGTGTTCGTCCGGAACCGCTTGACCCACATCAGCTGCGGCACGAGGCCGTTGCAGAAGATCAGCATCCAGTACGACCACCAGTACGGACCCGTCATGCGGTTCTCGATCATGTAGGCCTCGAACTGGTTCGCGCTGTACCAGGCGAAGAACGCCTCCATCGCGTAGCCGTACACCACGATCAGGCCGGTGACCAGCATCACCTTCGCCATGTTGTCGAGGTGCCGGTCGGTGATGAAGTCGTGCAGCGAGAACATCGCGCGAAGCGGGATCGCGAGCGTCAGCACCATCGCGAAGCCGGCGTAAATGGCCCCCGCCACGAAATAGGGGGGGAAGATCGTCGCGTGCCAGCCGGGCAGGATACCCACCGCGAAGTCGAAGCTCACGACCGAGTGCACCGACAGGACCAGCGGCGTGGAGAGGCCCGCGAGCAGCAGGTACGCCGTCTCGTAGCGGTACCAGTGCTGCGCCGATCCGCGCCAGCCCAGCGCGAAGACCCCGTACATGGTCCGGGCCACCCGGTTCTCCGCGCGATCGCGCAGCGTCGCCAGGTCCGGAATCAGCCCCGTGTACCAGAAGAGCAGGGAGACGGTGCCGTAGGTGGAGACCGCGAACACGTCCCAGATCAGCGGGCTCCTGAACTGCGGCCACATGTTCATCGTGTTCGGGTACGGGAACAGCCAGTAGGCCGCGAGCCACGGCCGGCCGGTGTGCACGAGCGGGTACAGCGCCGCGCACGCCACGGCGAACAGCGTCATCGCCTCGGCGAAGCGATTGATCGACGTCCGCCAGCTCTGGCGGAACAGCAGCAGGATCGCCGAAATCAGCGTCCCCGCGTGGCCGATGCCGATCCACCAGACGAAGTTGATGATGTCGAACGCCCACCCCACCGGCTGGTTGTTGCCCCAGATGGCGATGCCCGTGAAGAGCAGCTTGGTGAGCGACGCGAACAGCATCAGCGTCATCAGGAAGCCGATGCCCGCCACGACGAACCACACGACCGGCGTGTGCTTCGTCAGGACGATCGCGGCGATCTTGTCCGTGATCGTCCCGAAGCTGTGGCCAGGCTGGATGACCGGAGGGATCCGGTACGCCGCCGCGTCCGCGACCTCGCTAGGAGTGTGATCGTTCGCCATGCTGCTCCGCCGGCTCGATTTCCGGGTTCGGATTGCGGATCGCCGCGAGATACGTCGTGCGGGGCCGCGTGTTCAGCTCCTCGAGCAGCCCGTAGTTGCGCTGCCGCATCTTCAGCTCGGTCACCTTGCTCTTCGGATCGTTGATGTCCCCGAACACGATCGCCTGCGACGGGCACGTCGCCTGGCAGGCGGTCACCACGTCGCCGTCCTGGATGCCGCGATCGTCCTTCTTCGCCTCGATGCGCGCCTGGCTGATGCGCTGCACGCAGTACGTGCACTTCTCCATCACGCCGCGGCTGCGGATCGTCACGTCGGGATTGCGCACCCCCTGCAGCGAGGGGGTGTTCCAGTCCTGGTACAGCGTGAAGTTGAACCGCCGCACCTTGTAGGGGCAGTTGTTCGAGCAGTACCGCGTCCCCACGCACCGGTTGTAGACCATGTCGTTCAGGCCTTCCGAGCTGTGCGTCGTCGCGGCCACGGGGCAGACCACCTCGCACGGCGCGTTCTCGCAGTGCATGCAGGGCACGGGCATGAAATGGCCCTCGGGATTGTCCGGCTGCCCCGCGTGGTACATGTCCACGCGCAGCCAGTGCATCTCGCGGCTGGCGAGCACCTGCTCCTTGCCGACGACCGGAATGTTGTTCTCCGACTGGCAGGCGACGATGCACGCGTTGCAGCCCGTGCAGGCGGAGACGTCGATCGCCATCCCCCACTTGTGGCCCGTGTACTCGTGCTCGGGATACAGCGTGAGCGTCTTCGGCGGCTTGTGCCCCATGTGCTGCACGATCCCGGGCTCGTGCTCGTACTGCTCGGCCGTCACGGACCGCACGATGTCGCGGTGCTCCATGAGGAAGTGTTGCTGCGTGGTGGCGAGCGGATACGTCGTGCCGGTGCGCACGACCTCCACGCCGCCGGCAAACGAGAGCGCCTCGGAGGTGCGCAGCGGGTAGGCGTCGAAACCGATGTTCGCGCCCACGCGGCCCGCGTGCCGCCGGCCGTAGCCGTAGTGCACGGCGATCGCGTCCGCCGGCTGTCCCGGCACGATCACCGCCGGCATCCGGATGCTGCGCCCGCCCGAGCGGAGCTCGATCATCTCGCCGCGCGAGATGCCGAACCGCTCGGCGGTTGCCGGCGCGATGTGCGCCGCGGTGTCCCACGTGAGCTTCGTGACCGGCTTCGGCAGCTCCTGCAGCCATCCGTTGTTGGCGTAGCGCCCGTCCCACACCGTGGGATCGGGCCGGAACGTGACCTCGATGCCGCGCGTGCGGGCGGGCGGGCTGCCCGAGGCCGCCGCGTTGGCGGTGACCTGCGCCGGCGTCGATGCCGTGGCGGCAACGAATCCATCGTGCAGCGCGCGCCTCCACGCGGCATTGCCGCCGACCTGCCGGGAGCCCGGCCCGATCGTCCAGTAGTCCTTCACGATCGTGTGCGCCGTCCGATCGGCGCGGTCGGTCAGCAGCGCGAGCACTTCCGCGGCGGTGCGCCCGCCGTAAAGGGGGGCGATCAGCGGCTGGACGATCGAGACCGTGCCGTCGTACGCGCGCACGTCCCCCCACGATTCGAGGTAGTGCGCCTCGGGGATGTTCCAGTGCGCAAGCGAAGCGGTCTCGTTGAGGTCGGGCCCCAGATACACGACGAGCTGCGCGCGCGTGAGCTTCTCCGCGAACTTGAGGTCGGCGGGCGCCGTGAACACGGGGTTGCCCCCGAGAATCACGACGACCTGCGCCGCGCCATTTTCCAGGTCGGCGGCCAGTTCCGCGAGCGACGCCGCCTGGTTGGTCGGGCGCGCCTCAATCGGACCGACATACGTGACGGTATTGCCGACCGCGCCGATCGCGGCGTTGATGGCGTGCGCCAGGACGTGGACCGCGGGCGGCTGGTGGTCCCCCGCGACGACGAGCGCGCGGCCGTTGTGCGCGCGCAGATCCTTCGCCACGGCGACAACCCACTTGCCGGCGCCCTCGGACATGCCGGTCGTGTCCCCATCGGAGCCGTGCACGCCGAGCGCGGCGGCCATGAGGCGCGCGAACGCCTCGACCAGCGAGGGCTTGACCGGCAGGCGGTGATCCGCCTTGAGACCGGTGCTCGTGACAGAGCTCTCGACGGCGTACAGCCGGTTCATCGGACCGGATTCGATCCGCCGGCGGTTCGCGAAGTCGTGCGCGTAGCGCACCGCCCCCGGCCCGCAGCTCAGGAAATCCGCGTCGAGCGAGAGAATCACGTCCGCCTTGTCGAAGTGATAGACGGCGTCAACGTAGCGCCCGAACGCCTGGCGCAGCCCTTCGCGCTCGCCGTCGCGCCCGGCAGGCTCCCACTGGTGCCACTTCGCCTGCGGCAGCGCCTGGAGCAGGCCGGTCAACAGATCGCCGGTGCTGGGGGACGTGATGGTCTCGGTCAGGATTCGCAGGCCAGAACCACCCTGCGCGCGCTGGAGCGTGAGCGCGTTGCGCACGCCGGTCATCAGCTCGCCCCAGGTCCTCACCTCGCCGCGGTAGGTAATCGTCTTGGCGCGATCCGGGTCGTAGAGCGACAGCACCGACGCCTGGGCGAACACATCCGCCGCGCCCATGCTCGCGGGATGCTCGGGGTTGCCTTCAATCTTCGTCGGGCGCCCCTCGTGACTTTCCACGAGCAGCGGCAGCCCGTAGCCGCCGAAGGGCATCGCCGTCGCGTAGAACAGCGGCTTGCCGGGAACGATTTCCTCCGGCTGCCGGACGTAGGGGACGATCGTCTCGGACGGCTGCCGCGTGCAGGCGCCCACACCGGCGAGCGCGAGAGACGCGCTCATCAGCTTCAGGAACTGGCGCCGTCCCTTCGGGTCGGTGAACGTCGACGCGTTCTCGGGGAACTCGCGGTGCAGAAGCTCCTGGAACTCCGGCGTATCGGCAAGCTCCTCGAGGCTGCGCCAGTAGGTGCGGCCCTGGGCGGGAAATTCCATAGACATCAGCGGTGACACGTCGAGCAGGAAATGAGCTGTTCCACCGGTGCGACCTTGTGCGCGTTCATCAGCTCGCGCCCCAGCTCCAGCTGATTGTCGGGCGCCTGGTAGGCCATGTTGAAGACCTGGTCGCGCGGCCGGAGGAACTTTTCCGGCGCGTTATGACAGTCCAGGCACCACTGCATGGTCAGCGGCGCCTGCTGGAACATGAGGGGCATCCGGTCCACCGGCCCGTGACAGGTGGCGCAGCCCACTCCCTTGGCCACGTGGATCGAGTGGTTGAAGTACACGAAATCGGGCAAGTCGTTCACCCGCGTCCATTTGAGGGGCTGGCCGTCGCGGAAGCTCGCGCGTACGGGCTCGAGGAAGGGGGCCTGCGAGAAGATCTGCGAGTGGCAGTTCATGCAGGTCTTCGTCGGAGGGATGCCGGCAAAAGCCGCCTCCTCGACCGACGTGTGGCAGTAGCGGCAATCGATGCCCATCCCGCCGACGTGGTGCGCGTGAGAGAACTGGATGGGCTGCTCCCGGATCTCACCCTGACGCGTGACATACGCCGAGCGCGCGAGAACCATGGCAACCGAGATTGTCAGCGCGATGAGAAGGAGGATGGCGATGAGGCTGAAACGGGAGAGCCAGTTGGCGCTGCGATGGAAGATCTGACTCATCGGAAGATAGCTATCGCTCAGGCTGTCGCTCAGGAGAACGCGGCTTCTCCGGACGATCCGGTCAATAATGTGAAAAATTTCACAACCTGTCAACCGGCCCGCGAGCGGGTCAAGAGTTCACTACTGTATTTCAAAAAGGGCGACCCGTCGAAGCCCGACCGCCCGATCCATGTAGAATCGGCCGCAGATCGAATGCAAGCCATCGAAATCCGGCGCGTGACCAAGCGTTTCAATGGCGTCACGGCCGTCGACGACGTGTCGCTGTCGGTGCCGCGCGGATGCATCTATGGCTTCATCGGGCCGAACGGGTCGGGCAAGACGACCACGATTCGGATGATCCTGAGCATCCTGCTCCCGGACGCCGGCGAGATCGAGGTGCTCGGCAGCCGGGACACCCACGCGGCGCGGGATCGGGTCGGCTACCTGCCGGAAGAGCGCGGCCTCTATAAGAGGATGACGCCCCGCAGGCTGCTGCGGTACTTCGGCCGGCTCAAGGGAGCGTCACAGGCGTCGGTCGATGCGGCGGCGAGCGACTGGTTGACGCGATTCGAACTGGCCGGTTACGCGGACCGGAAGATCGAGGCGCTCTCGAAGGGCATGGCGCAGAAGCTCCAGTTCATCGCGGCCGTCGTGGCCTCACCCGAGCTGCTGATCCTGGACGAGCCGTTCTCCGGGCTGGATCCGGTCAACGCCGACGTGCTGCGCGATGCGGTGCTCGAGATGAAGCGCCGCGGGGCCACCGTGGTCTTCAGCACCCACGACATGGCGACGGCCGAGAGGATGTGCGACCGCATCTTCATGATCTTCCGGGGGCGGGCGGTGCTCGACGGCACGCTGCGCGACATCCAGGATCGGTACGGCGCCGATACCGTCCGCGTGCGCGTGGACGGTGGCGTGGCCACGCTGTCGCGTTTCTCGGAGATCGAGGCCATGAACGACCACGGGCAGCTGCAGGAGATCCGGCTGCGCGGCGACGCGCAGCAATTCCTGGCGAAGCTCGTCCCGCAGGCGCGCGTGCACCATTTCGAGGTCACGCGTCCGTCGCTGCACGACATCTTCGTGCGAATCGCGCGTCCCGCCGACGCGGGCGGCAGCCGTGCCGAAGCGGCGGACCGTGAGCGCGCCGCGAAGGCGGGAGATGTCTAGAATCCTCATCGTCGCCACCTTCGAGTTCATGGCGCTGGTCCGCACGAAGGCGTTCCTCATCGGCGTCCTGCTGATGCCGGTCTTCATGATGGGGACGATCGTGTTTCAGCGCGTCACCGAGAAGCGCCTGGACAGCACGACGCGGACCTTTGCCGTGGTCGATCACACCGGCGGCGTGTACCCCGTGCTGGCCGCCGCGGTCGAACAGTGGAACGCGCAGGCGATCGGGCCGGACGGCGCGCCGCGCGCGCCGAAGTTTGTCGCGCGCGAGGTGGATCCCGCCGCGCGTCCCATCGACGAGCTGAGGCTGCAGCTCTCCGACCAGGTTCGCCGGAAGGAGCTGTTCGCCTTCGTCGAGGTTCCGCGTGAGGCGCTCGATCCCGCCCGGCAGCCGGCGGCCGGGGTGCAGTACCACTCCGACCACCCGTCCTACGAGACGCTGCCGCGGTTTCTGGACGCGGCCATCGGGCGGACGGTCCTCGCGATCCGGTTCCGCGCCGCCGCACTCGATCCGCGCGAGATCGACAGGCTGGCGCGGGCGCCGCGCCTTGAAAACCTCGGTCTGTTCGACCGCGACGCGTCCGGGCGCCTGACATCCGCCGAGCAGCTCGATCGGGTCCGCTCGATCGCGGTCCCCGCGGTGTTCATGGCGCTGATGTTCCTCGTGGTGATGACCAGCTCGCCGCAGCTCCTCAACAGCGTCATGGAAGAGAAGATGTCGCGCATCAGCGAGGTCCTGGTGTCCTCGATCACGCCGTTCCAGCTGATGATGGGGAAGCTGCTCGGCAGCGCCGCCGTGTCGATCGTGCTCGCGGTGGTGTACCTGCTGGGCGCGTACCGCGCGGCCGCGTACTGGGGGTACGCCGACGCGCTGACGCCGCCGATGGTGGGCTGGTTCATGCTGTTCCTGGTGTGCGCCGTCCTGCTCTTCGGGTCGATCTTCGTGTCGATTGGCGCCGCCTGCAGCGATTTCAAGGACGCGCAGAGCATGATGACGCCGGCGATGCTGATCGTCATGCTGCCGATCTTCGTCTGGACCGCCGTGCTGCGGGCGCCGGACAGCGCGCTGGCGGTCGGCATGTCGCTCTTCCCGCCGGCGACGCCGTTCCTGATGCTGCTCCGTCTCGCGCTGCGCCCGTCGCCGCCGTTGTGGCAGGTGCTTCTCTCCGTCGTCCTGGTGCTGCTGACGGTGGTGGCCGCGGTCTGGGCGGCGGGCAAGATCTTCCGCACGGGGATCCTGATGCACGGCAAGTCGGCGACGCTCGGCGAAATGCTCCGCTGGGTCAGGGCCAGCTGAGGTGAATTTCCTCCGACGGAAAGCCTGACGTGGACACGCTGTCGCACGCCGCGTGGGGCGTTGCCACGCTCAGGAGCGCACGGAAGGAGACGCCGGCCGGTGGGAGCCAGAGGCGCGTCCACTGGTGGGCCGCCGCGCTGGCGGGGGCCGCGCCCGACCTGCTGTTCTTCGTTCCGTCGCGGATCGAGTGGTGGCTCGCGCGCGGGACGCTCGACTTTCCTTTCAGCGCAGAGCCCGGGATCTGGCGCGAAGGCGGACCGCCGCTCCCGCCGGACCTCGTCATGGCGTACGGCCGCTACTACGTGAAGACGCACAGCCTCGTGCTGCTCGCCGTCGTGTGCCTCGCTCTGTGGGCGACCGGGCGCAAGCGATGGTTGTGGCTCGCGGCGCCGTACGCGCTGCACATCCTCATGGACATGCCGACCCACGAGCGGTACCGCACGCAGCCGCTGTGGCCGCTGTCATCGTGGCAGATTCACGGGCTCACGTGGGGCGACCCGCGAATCTTCTTTCCGCACCTCGCCATCCTGATCGGCGTGTACGTGTGGCTCCGGAAGACAGAACGGATATGACGCGGCGATTGATGGTCGTCTCTCTTGTGACGGCGGTCGCGCTCGCGGCCGCCGCGTCCAGCCCGGCGCAGGAGGTCGGCTACCGCGTGACCTTTCCCGCGCCGGAACACCGGTGGATGCAGGTCGAGGTGACGTTTACGGCGGTTCGCGCGCCGCTCGCGCTGCGCATGAGCCGGTCGTCCCCGGGCCGCTATGCGTTGCACGAGTTCGCGAAGAACGTGCACGACCTGCGCGCCTTCGACGCCACCGGCCGCGAGATCGCGGTGTCGCGTTCCGATCCGTACGGCTGGGAGGTGCCCGCCGCGCCGGACGTGGTGCGGGTCGCGTACAAGGTTTACGGCGAGCAGGTCGACGGAACGTATCTGGCGATTGACACGACGCACGCCCACATGAACATGCCGGCGGCCTTCGTCTGGGCGAGAGGGCTGGCGGACCGTCCGATCCGGATCACGTTCGCGCCGCCGGCCGGGGCGCGGTGGAAGGTGGCGACGCAGCTGTTTGCCACGAACGATCCGTGGACGTTCACGGCGCCGAACCTCCAGTACTTCATGGACAGCCCAACGGAATTGGGCCCGGTCTGGGAGCTCCGCTTCACGGTGCCGCAACCCGGCGGGACGGGCAACGCGTCGTTTCGGATTGCGCTGCATCACGCCGGCGACGAGGCGGGCGCGCGCGAGTACGCCAGCGGCGTTCGCAGGATCGCCGCCGAAGAGGCCGCCGTCTTCGGCGAGTTTCCTGAGTACGAGCCCGGCGCGTACACGTTCCTCGCCGACTATCTTCCGTACGCCACCGGCGACGGGATGGAGCACCGGAACAGCACGGTGCTGACTGGCCGGGCGGACCTCGCGGATCCGCGCGCGCGCCGCGGCGCGCTCTCGACCGTCGCGCACGAGCTGTTCCACGCCTGGAACGTGGAGCGCATCCGCCCCGCCTCGCTGGAGCCGTTCGACTTCGAGCGGGCGAACATGTCAGGCGAGCTGTGGCTCGCCGAAGGCGTGACGAGCTACTACGGCGCGCTCGTCATGCAGCGTGCCGGCCTCCAGCCGCTCGACGAGACCGCGCGCGATCTTGGCGCGCTCGTCGATGCGGTCGTCAACACGCCGGCGCGCCGGGTGCGGTCGGTGGTGGAGGCGAGCCGCATGGCGCCGTTCGTCGATGCCGCCCGGCCGGTCGATCCGACGAACTTCGAGATCACGCACCTGTCGTATTACACCTGGGGCGCCGGCCTGGGTCTCGCCCTGGATCTGGCGCTGCGCGACCGCAGCAACGGCCGCGTGAGCCTCGATGACTTCATGCGCGCGATGTGGCGGGCGCACGGCAAGCCCGGCGGATCTGCGCCTGGACACGTCGCCCGCCCGTACACCCTGGACGACGTGCGCGATCGCCTCGCGGAGGTGAGCGGCGACCGCGCGTTTGCCGGCGAGTTCGTGTCGCGATTCGTCGAAGGGCGCGAGGCCCCGGACTACGCCCGCCTGCTGTCGCGCGCGGGATTCGTCGTTCGCCGCGAGCGTCCCGGCGGCGCGTGGATCGGCGACGTATCGTTCGACTCCCAGGCGCAGGGGGTGCGGCTCGCGCGGCTCACCGCGCCCGGAACCCCGGCCTACCACGCGGGTCTCGACCGCGATGACGTGATTGTCGCGATCGACGGCCAGCGGGTCTCGACCGCCGCGGACCTCGCCGCCGCGCTCGGCGCCAGGAAACCCGGCGACGTGGTGGCGATTCGGTTCTTGCGTCGCGGCGATCCGGTCACCGCGGAGCTGACGCTTGCCGAAGATCCCGCGCTGGAAGTGGTGACCGTCGAATCGACCGGCGCGCGGCTCAGCGCGGAGCAGCGGAACTTCCGCGCGGCGTGGCTGTCGCCGAAGGCTGCGCATTAGCGTCCGGCTGCGGCTGGCGCTCGCAGTGCTCGACACGCTCGCGACAGACATCGCGAAAGCCCGGCGCCTGAGTGCGGTCGTCGAGGCACGAGCGCCGCGTGTGGCGTGTCTGGCGATGATCAGGTCTACGTGTGAAAGCAGCGGCCATGAGCCCCGTCTGAATCCAGCAGTTCGAGACATCCGTCCAATATAATTGGGAATTCAGCGACTCGAAATGATTGGCACCGTCGTTCAGCATTACCGGATCACGTCGCGCCTCGGCGGAGGCGGTATGGGCGACGTGTATCTCGCCGAGGACCTGCGGCTCCGGCGCGAGGTGGCGCTGAAGTTCCTGTCCGCTGCGCTCCGGTCCGACCCGGAGAGCCAGAAGCGGCTGTTGAACGAGGCCCGCGCGGCCTCCGCCCTGCGGTCCCCGTACATCGCGGTGACGTACGACATCGGCGAGCACGACGGGCGCGCCTTCATCGCCATGGAGTTCGTGCAGGGCGACGTGCTCTCCGACCGCGTCCGGTCGGGGGCGCTGCCCGTTGATGAAGCGGTGCGCATCGGCATGCAGGTGGCCGAGGCGCTCGACGAGGCCCACGCGCACGGGATTATCCACCGCGACATCAAGACGTCGAACCTGATGCTGACCGAGCGCGGGCTCGTCAAGGTGCTCGACTTTGGTCTCGCGCACGTGATGCAGGCCGGCGAGGACCAGACCTACGTGCGCCTCACGCTGCCGGGCGTCGTCCTCGGCACGATCAGCTACATGGCGCCGGAACAGGCGCTGGGGCAGGCCATCGACGGCCGCGCGGATCTGTTCTCGCTGGGCGTGGTCCTCTATGAGCTGCTGACCGGTGAATTGCCGTTCGGCGGGCTGACGCAGGGAGAGATCATCGAGCAGATCCTTCACGTGAGCCCTCCCGCGCCATCCGATCGGCGGCCGGGCATCAGTCCCGCCATGGACGCGGTCGTGCTGCGGGCGCTCGCGAAAGACCGGTCGCAGCGGTTCCAGAGCGCGACCGAGCTCCGCGACGCGCTGGAGCGGGCGCTCAACGGGGACGCGCCGGGGCCGTCGACGGCCGCGCGCATGCCGCGGAGTTCGCAGCGGGTCGTCGTCGGGGAGTGCTGCTCGGTGGCGGTCATGACCTTTGCGAACATCAGCCGCGAGCCATCGGACGACTGGATCGGGTCAGGCATCGCCGAGACCGTCACCTCGGACCTGAAGAACGTCCACGGCGTCAGCGTCATCAGCCGCGCGCGCCTCTACGACGCCATCAAGCACCTGAGCGGCGCCGAGAACGGGCGCATCGACGACCACGTGGCCGTGGACGTCGGCCGCAGGCTCGGCGCCACGTGGATCATCACCGGCGGCTACCAGCGGTTCGGGCCGGCGCTGCGCATCACGGCGCAGTTCATCGACGCGCGCACCGGCTCGCTCGAGAAGACCGTGAAGCTCGACGGGAAGGTCGAGGACATCTTCGCGCTGCAGGACCGCATCGTCTTCGAGCTGCTGCAGGGGATCAACCTGCAGCTGGGCTCGGGCGAGATCGAGGACATCGAAGAAACGGAGACGCGATCCTTCGCCGCGTATGAGGCGTACTCGCGCGGGCTGATGAACCTGCGCCTGGCATCGCGCGAGTCGATGGATCGGGCCATCACGCTCTTCGAGCGTGCGACGACGCTGGACCCGGGATACGCCGAGGCGTGGGCGGCGCTCGGAGCGGCGTACGGCTACAAGGGCCAGTTCATGACCGTGCCCGAACTGGTGGAGCGCGCGATCGAGTTCGAGCGGCGCGCGCTCGCGCTGGACGCGGCCAACGCGCGGGCCCACGCGTGGCTCGGACACGCGTACCTGAACCAGGGGCGGTACGAGGAGGCGCTCGCGTCGATCCGGCAGGCGGTGCGGCTCGAGCCGGACAACGCGGCCGCGCGCGCGTCGCTCGCCCGGGCATATTGGATCGGAAAAGGACAGATCGACGAGGCGATCGGCGAATTCCGCAAGGTGCTGTCGCTGAACCCCGAGGGGGGCTACGCCTACCTGCAGCTCGCGCTGCTGCTGTCGCTGCGCGGACGGTACGATGAGGCGGAGCAGGTCGCGGCGACCGCCGTCGATCTGCAGGAGCGGTTCATTTCGGGCAGCGAGGGCATGCAGATCATCGGCGCGCACTCGCGCCTGGGATACGTGCGCTACCTGCAGGGACGTTACGACGAGGCGATCGCCGAGTACGAGCGCGAGATGGCGTTTATCAGCTCCGGCGATCACGCGCTTCGCGAGCGCTCCACGATCGAAGTCGCGCAGAAGCTCGGCGCCGCGTGGCTGCGCAAGGGTGAGAGCGAACGCGCGCACCGCTACCTCTCCATGGCCGCGAAGGCGTTCGAGGATCGCGTGGCGAAGGGCGCCGACGACCCCTACACTCGGTACTACATGGCGGACCTCGAGGCGCTTTGCGGGAACACGGACCGCGCCATCGCGCACCTCGAGCGGTCGTTCGCCGTTCTGCCGGCGATCAGCGCCGTGCGTGCGCGCGTCGATCCGGACCTCGACAACCTGCGCTCCGACCAACGCTTCATCGCGCTGCTCGGCTCAGCCGCCGCGGCGCCCGCCCAGGCGTGAGCGAGTCAGGCTGTTCATGACCGCGGCAGGGGCGCGATTATAGAGGCGGTATCATGGAGACACAAGGCTCACGGGGGCACGAGGGACAAGGAAGGTGGACGATGGCGAAAGATCCGGTGTGCGGGATGACGGTGGACGAGAAGACGGCGCCCGCCAAGAGTGACTACAAGGGGCAGACCTATTACTTCTGCATGCAGGGCTGCAAGAGGAAGTTTGACGCAGATCCCGAGCACTACCTGAGCAAGAAGGGTTGAGATGCTGCTCGCATGTGTCCTCTCGCTGGCGATCCAGGCGCAGCCGCTGACGGTGGATTCGCCCGCGCTGCGCATCAGCTACGACGAGTTCAGGAAGCTGTACGACGCGGGCCAGGTCATCGTCCTCGACACGCGCGGTGAGCAGTCGTACCTCGCAGGTCACATCGCTGGCGCCCGCTGGCTGCCGCTCGACCGCGTCGAGGCGGCCATCCCCGAACTGCGGAAGGAAAAGCAGGCGCTCGTCACCTACTGCAGTTGACCCAGCGAGCACACGAGCGCCGGTGCGGCGCTCACGATGCGGAACGCCGGCGTCCCGAATGTTCGCGCGTTGATTGGTGGCTACGACAAGTGGCTGACGAGCGGAGGGGAGGTCGTTACGGGAGGCAAACCTTGAATTTGGTGATTTGGTAATTTGCCGATCACCAGATCACCAAATTCAACGATCTACGCGATCCCCTTCTTGAACGCCGCAAGCTCCGCCGCGGTCACCGTGACCGTCACGAGCGCCGCGTTCGGGCCCCCGTTGGCGTTTCTGTCCGGACCCACTCCTCGCGCGCCTCCCGAGGCCGACACCTGCGCGGACTGGCCCTCCGGCGCGACAGCGCGTTTCAGGCTGCCCAACCCGAAGCCCTTCTTCCTGGGCTGCTCCTGGGCCGCCTTGGTTTCGCCCTTGGGGGTCTCACCAGATTTCGACGACGAGCCGCCGGCGAGACCTGCCGCCCCTTCGCCGGCCTGCGGCACTTCCGTCAGGTCGATGGGCTGGTACTTGACGTGAGACGTATAGCGTGCCGCCACCAGCGCGGCACTGCCCTTCAGCGACGCGGCGTCCTTTCTGATTTTCTCGATGCGGTCCTGTGTTTCCGGGTGTGACGCGAACAGGCCGTTCCGCTCTTTCTGTCCCTTGTTCCGCCCGGCGAGCGTCGCGAGGAAGTCGGCGAGTCCCGCCGGCGCGTAGCCGGCCTTTGCCGCGAGCGCGACCCCTTTCTTGTCGGCCTCCCCTTCGTCGCCGCGATCGAAGCTGTTTTCGATCACCATCTCGTACACCTTGCCTGCCATCGCCTTGACGAGCAGGCCCTTGTTGCCGCCCGCCTCGTCGGCGCCGATCTGCACCGCCTTGCTCTTCCGAATCGCGTTGATGGTGTGCTTCTCGGTGACGTGGGTGATCTCGTGCCCGAGCACGCCGGCCAGCTGCGCCTCGTTCGCGATCAGCGCGAGCGCCCCTTTCGTGACGTGGATGAAGCCGCCAGGCGAGGCGAACGCGTTCACGCCGTCGGTGTCGAGCACGATGAACGTCCAGGGCAGGCTCGCGCGGGTGCTTTCCTGCGCGAGCAGCATCCCGACGCTCGTCACGTACTTGTGGATCTCCTTATCCTGCACGACGCCGAACCGCGCGCGGAGGCGCGCGCTCACCTCGGCGCCGATCTGGTGCTCCTCGCTGTCGGTGATCTGCAGGTCCTGGACCTGCTGCGCGCGTTTGAGCCCCTTGTTCAGCGCACCGAACTGCGCGTAGGCGGGCGACGCGATCGCCACGATTGCCGCTGCCACGACCACTGTCCTCATACTGGTGCCTCGCTCCTTGCCACCACTTCGAAAATCGGGACTGCCCTGGTCTTTCCCTTGACCACGACGTCCCCCAGGGGACGGAAGGTGTAACCGCCTTTGAGCCGGGATCGGGTCGCCTCGCTGATGATAATCCGGGTGCCGTAGTTCTTGTTGAGCGACTCGAGCCGGGAGCCGAGATTCACCGCGTCGCCGATCGCCGTGTAGCTCATGATCGCTTCCGAGCCGATGTTGCCCGCGATCATCGGTCCGGTGTTGATGCCGATGCCGATGTCGAGCGCAGGGCGCCCCTCTGTCTGCCACTCGGCGTTGAGCCGCTGCAGCTCCTCGATCATCTCGAGGGCGGCTTCGACGGCGTGGTCCGCGTGGTCCGGGTCGTCGAGCGGCGCGCCGAAGAGCGCCATCACCATGTCGCCGACGAACTTGTCGAGCGTGCCCCCGTGCTTGAAGACGATGTCGACCATCCGCGTGAAGTACGCGTTCAGCACGGCGACGACGTCTTCGGGCTCGCCCGACTCGGACACGGTGGTGAAGCCGCGGATATCCGAGAAGAGCACGGTCATCTCCCGCCGCTGTCCCCCGAGGCGCGCGAGGCCCGGGTTCGCCACGAGCTGATCGTAGATGTCCTTCGACACGTAGCGGCCGAAGAGCCGTTTCACCTGCCGCTTCTCGCGTCCCTCGACGAAGTACTGATAGCTGACGCCGCCGAACAGCGCGAGCGACATGACCAGTACGGGCTGCGACAGATTGATCCACAACCCGTTGCCGAACGCGATCGTCGCGATCCACGCGAGCGCCGCCGCGAGGGCGATCGTCGCGGCGGTCGCATACCAGGCCGGCACGAGCGTGGCGATGGCGCCGACCGAGAGCGCGCACAGCAGCACGATGAACAGGCGCACGCCGGTCCCGGCGGGCCGCATGAAGCGGTTCGACAGGATGTCGTCGGCGACGGCCGCATGGATCTGGATGCCGGGCATCCTGCCGCGCGCGAATGGAGTTTCGAAGGCGTCGAACAGGCTGGCGGCGTTGACGCCGACGAAGACGATCTTGTCCCGGAACACGGAAGGATCGACGTTCGGCTTCACGCCCGCCAGGATCTGCTCGTTCGAGTAGATCAGGTCGAAGAACGAGTAGTGAGGATAGGGGCGGGTCTTCAGGTCCTCGAGCCACTGCCCCCGGAAGTCGATCAGCGCCCAGACGTGTTCCTGCGTCCCCTGGCTCGTGTCGAGACGGCGCAGGGAAACGGGCATCGCGCGGTCTCCCAGCGTCAGCGCTTCGCGATCGAGCCGGACCTGGGATGGCGCAACACCGGCGGCGCGCAGCGCGGCCGCGGCGCCGAGCAGCGGGAGATAGCGTCCTTCCGAGCGCACGAATGGAATCGTGTGCCGCAGCGGGCCGTCGGCGTCGAGCACGAACAGGTTGTGCCCCAGCGCGGCGGCCGCCCGCGCCAGATCGCCAAACGGCGTGAAGATCACGTGGCGGTCGTAGACACGTCCGCCCAGTCGATATCCCGCATCCGGCGGAGGCGGCGCGTCCCCCTTCCTGCCCTCGAAGGTGGCGTCGGCCAGGAGGATCACGTTGCCGGCGTCCCTGACGGCATCCACGAGCGCCTTGTCCGACTGCTCGCCGGTCCACTCCTCGCCGCCGAACTCGAAACGGCGGTTGTCCGCGCCGGCGAAGTTGATGTCGTAGGCGATCGCGCGCGGCTTGCCGTGCCGCAGGTAGTCGATCAGGAACGAATGCACGAGGCGCGGCCACGGCCAGCGGCCGACGTTGGTCTCGAGGTTGCGGAGGCTGTACTCGTCGATCTCGACGAGCGCGATGTCCTTGCGCGCGGTCTCGGGGCGCGCGGTCTGACGCATTCGCCAGTCGTACGTCTTCAGCTCGACCGCATCGAGCGGAGTCAGTCCCGCGCCGCCGGCCATGGCGGAGAACAGCGCGTTCAGCGCCAGGACGAGCGCGGCGCCCGCCAGACCGATTGCCAGACCTGCGGCTGCTTTCTTCATAATGGATTTCCGCGCGCGCCGCGTGTTCAGCGGCGAAGATCTCACCGGACGTGGAATACGTGGGCGCGGCCCGCCTCGAGACTGACGTACAGCCCGCGCTCGGCGAGCGCCTCGCGATCCCACTCGTAGCGCCCGTCGCGGATCTGATCCTCGAACATCAGCTTGGGCGCCGTGCCCGGCAGGTCCGCGCCGACGAGCACGTGCCCCTGCGCCGGCTGATCGCCCGGGTTCGACACGATCACGTGAAGCTCATCGCCGAGGCGCCAGCGGAAGGCGACGAGCCGGGCGTTTGTGGCGTCGCCCGCTTCAGCCACGTCGAGCAACGACCAGTCGCCGTCGTGCAGCACGCGGTGGCCGGTCGCTGCCAGCAGCCGATCGTAGAACCCGCGAAGCCCTGGCGCTTCCGGTTCGTCTGCCCACCGTGCCAACTGGACGGGCGCGAAACGCGTCCGGCCCTCGAACTGCCCATCGTAGTAGAAGCGCAGGCCGGGCGACGCCCCGCAGATCGTCGCGGCGGCTTCGATCCGTTCGGGCCCGAAGGTCGCGAAGCTGCGCGGCTCGTCGTGGTTCTCGAGAAACCGCGCCGACCGGTTCTGGTACGCCATGGCGGCCCGCAGATGATCGCGCACCGATCCGGAGGACTCGTGCGCCAGGCGGTCGTACAGCCGTTTGTCGTACGTGAAGGAGAACCCCAGCTCCTGGAGGCGCCACTCGAGGTCCCAATACGCTTCGGCGATGAGGAGGAAGCCCGGGAGCGCCGCGCGGACGGCCGACCAGAACTCGCCCGGGACGGCGGCCTGGGCGTCGGCGGGTGCGAAGGAGGCCCACGTGCGGGCGAACACGTCGTTCAGCACCAGCATGGCCATGTCGCACCGGACGCCGTCGCAGCGCTCCGCGATCGCGCCTAGCTCGGCGATCATCGCCGCGCGCGTGTCGGGCTCGAAATAATTGAGCTGCGCGACGTCGGTCCACGCCGGGAAGTACGGGTCGCGGCCGCAGGCGATGAAGCGCGGCTCGCCATCCGGCGGCTCCACGACCCGGAAGTCGGCGGGCGCGGCGCGGAACCGATCCAGCGATCCGGTGACGTAGCGGTGGGGGTGCGAGGCGATCCACGGGTGGTCGAACCCGGTGTGGTTGGGGACGAAGTCCAGCACCAGCCCCATGCCGCGCGCGTGCAGCTTCTCCCGCGTCCGTTCGATCTCCTCCCATGTCCCCACGCGCGGGTCGGGCGAGTACTCGGCGATGCAGTACGGGGAGCCGGCGACGTCGCGCAGCGTCCATCCCGGCAGCGCGCGGTCGTAGCCCTCGAACAGCCGCCGCTCGGATCGCGCAATCTGCCGCCCGATCGCGCTGCGCCGCCAGACCCCCATCAGGTACACCAGATCGAATCCGAGCACCCGCAGGCGGTCCCACTCGGCGTCCGGCACCGAGCCGAGTGTCACGACGCGGCCGGCCGCCGCCGACAGCCGCTCGAGCCAGGGGAGCGTGGAGATCTCGAAGAGGTGGGGGTGGGGTCGTTGGATCGCGCGGGCACGCATCAGTACCGTTCCGGTTCGACGTTCCAGCGCTCGAAGACCTTCGCTTCGACGAACAGCTGGAACAGGTCGGGATCGATCTCGCCGTCTTTCACCGCGAAGTCGAGAATCTGCAGCGCGCGCTCGATCGGCACCGCCTTCTTGTAAGGACGGTCGGACGCCGAGAGCGCGTCGAAAATGTCCGAGATCGTCATCATCCGCGTCTGGATCGGAATGTCCGCGCCGGACAGGCGGTATGGATAGCCCTGTCCGTTCAGCTTCTCGTGGTGGCCGACGGCGATCGCCGGGATCGCGCGGATCTCCCGGGTCCAGGGGATCTGGCTGAGAAAGCGATAGGTGTGGACCACGTGCGATTCAATCTGCACGCGCTCGGCCTCCGAGAGCGATCCCTTCCGGAGCGAGAGCAGCCGCACTTCCTCGGGTTGCAGCAGGCTGCGGCTCGCGCCATCCACGTCGGGAAAGGCGAACGCGGCGGCCTCCTGCAGGGCCTCGAAGCTTCCCTCGGCGAGCACCGTCGGCTCGTTGGCGGCCAGGATCGCCGCGAGCAGCCGATCGAGCTCCCCGAAGCCGTCCGCCAGCTCGACGTCGAACTGGGGAAGCTGCTGCAGGTACGCCTCGCGGCCGTTGGCGAGCAGGAAGTCGAGCCGCCGCTGGAGCGCCGCGACTTCGCGGCTGCGGCGCGCGAGCTTGAAGCGCTCGTGAATCAGATTGAGCTGGTGGGGATACAGCTTCTTGGCCTTGACGAGCACTTCCTCGCGGACGCCGACCTTGCCGAAATCGTGCAGCAGCGAGGCGTAGCGAATCGTCCGCATCTCTTCGCGCGAGAACGTGACGCCCGCGAGCGGGCCGCCGCCGGACCGGTCCGCGGCCTCGGCCAGTGCCACCGTCAGGTTCGCCACCCTGAACGAATGTCCGCTGGTCGTCGGATCGCGGGCTTCGATCGCCACGATCGACGCGCGGACGAATCCCTCGAACAGGTTCTGGATCGCCGCGTACAGCAGCGAATTTTCGAGCGCCACCGCCGCCTGCGCGGCGAGCGAGGTCAGCAGCGCCTCGTGCTGCGCCGTGAACGGGACGACGCGCCCGTCCTCTTTCGCGTTGATCAACTGCAGCACGCCGACCGTATCGCCCTTGGGCGTGCGCATGGCCACGGCGAGCACCGACTGCGTGCGATAGCCCGCCGCTTCGTCGAACGACTGGTCGAGAGAGTACGGAACCCCCGCCGGGAGGTCGTACGCGTCCTGGATGTTGAGCAGGGCGCCTGTCAGCGCCGCGTGGCCGGCGATGGACCGGTCGGTGATGGCGAGCGGCGCCTCGCGGAAGGGGAGTTGCACGGCGTCGTTCTGCGCGTGCCTGAAGCGGAGCTGCCGCGGCGCGTCGACGCCGGACGCGGGCGGCAGCGCGTCGGGAACGGTCTCGACGATATACAGCGAGCCCGCCTCGGCGCCGGTGATCTCACGCGCCTTGGTCAGGATCAGCTCGAGGAGCTTCGGCAGCTCCCGCTCCGCAGACAGCGCCGCGCCGACACGATTCAGCTCCTCGAGCTGCCGCGTCAGCTGGGCGAGTTCTCTCTGCGAGCGGTCGGCGATCACGGTGGCCGGCGATTATACACTCCCCACAGGAGCCGTCCGCGTGTTCCGCGGCTTCTGCGGTGGGTTCTCCGGGAGATTTCTGTTACGGCCGCGCGCCGGCGCCTCGCAGCGCGCGCCCCGGCTTGACGCCTGTATGCTCGCCGTCCCGCAGCACGTGCGCGCCGTTGACGAAGACGTGCTTCATGCCCACGGCCAGCTGGTGCGGTTTTTCGAACGTGGCCGTGTCGGCCACCGTTGCCGGATCGAAGATCGCGAGGTCGGCGAACATGCCCGCCTTCAGGAGCCCGCGCCCTTCCAGTTCCAGGTTGGCGGCGGGCAGCGCCGCCAGCTTCCTCACCGCTTCGCCCAGCGTCAGCACGCGCTCGTCGCGGACGTACTTGCCGAGCACGCGCGCGAAATTCCCGTAGGCGCGCGGGTGAGCCGACGACCGGGTGAAGGGTTCTTCGGGCGCCATCGATGCCGCGTCCGACCCGAAGGACAACCACGGCAGGCGGATCTGCCTGCGGATGTTCTCCTCGGACATCATGAAATACACGGTCCCCACGCGCGACTCGTCTGCGAGCACGAGGTTCATGATCGTGTCCACGGGATCTTCCCCGCGCTGTTTGGCCGCTTCCGCAAGCGTCAGGCCCGTGTATTTCTTCATGCTCGGTTTCTTGAAGTCCACAAGCAGCACGCGGTCGGCCGAGCCTGCCGCGAGATACAGGTTCTCCCACTCGTCGGTGGGCGTGCGGATCGCCCGGGCGATTCGCGCGCGCTCCTTCGGATCCCGGAGCCGCTTGAACAGCGCCTCGTATCCGCCGTCGAGCACCCACGGCGGCATGGCCGCGTCCAGTCCTGTCGCGCCGGCCGGATACGTGTACATGTCCGCGGTGATCGACAACCCTTCAGCGCGCGCGGCTTCCACCATCGCGATGACGCGATCCATCTTCGGCCAGTTGTTCTGGCCGGCCGCCTTCAGGTGGTAGATTTCCGCCGGGACCTTCGCCTCGCGCGCCACGCGCAGGAGTTCCTCGACCGCCTCGATCAGCCGGTTCCCTTCCGAGCGCATGTGCGAGATGTACTTGCCCCGGTACGGCGCCGCCGCGCGGCACAGCTCGATCAGCTCTTCGGTGCCGGCATAGAACGCCGGGGCATAGATCAAGGATGAGCCGATCCCCAGCGCGCCCGCCTCCATTTCCTGTCGCACGAGCCGCTGCATCTGCCGGATCTGCTCGGGCGTCGCCTTTCGGTCCTCCAGTCCGACGACGTATTCACGAAGCGTTGTCGCGCCGATGAACGACGCGACGTTCTGCGAGACCCCGCGGCGCTCGAGTTCCTGCAGGTACCCGGCGAGCGTCGTCCAGGTGATGTCGAACGTGATGTCCCCCTGCGCCTCGAGGCGGCGCTTCGTCATCTCCGGCGTGAGGGGGCCCATCGAATCCCCTTCGCCGAAGATCTGCGTCGTGACACCCTGCGCAATCTCGCCGAGCGACCGCCCGTCGACCAGGAGCGACTCGGTGGACCAGGAGAGCATGTTGATGAAACCCGGGGCGACGGCGAGTCCGCGCGCGTCGATCACGAGGCCCGCGCCGTGCCCTTCGAGCGATCCCACCCGCGCGATGCGATCGCCGCGAATCGCCACGTCGGCGCGAGTCCCCTCGCCGCCGGTGCCGTCGTAGACCGTGCCGTTGAGGATGAGGACGTCGTACCGCTCCGGCTGGCGCGTGACGGCGTACGACGCGAGGCCGATCCCGGTGGCAAGGATGAGGAGAAGCAGGAATCCGGCGAATCCGTGTCGCATGATCCGCCGGATTATACGCGCGGTCAGGAGCGAACGGTCAGCACGGGGCACTCCGCCCGGCGCACCACCTGGTTGGTCGTGGAGCCGAACAGGGCCCGTTCTACCGCGTTGCGGCCGCGGACGCCGACGACGATCAGGTCCGCGTCCATGACCCGGGCCGCCTCGAGGATCTCGCGGTGCGGCTTGCCTGCGCGCACCACCGTGTGGCAGTCACACCACGTCCGCGCCTCGCGGGGCACCAGGTCGGCGAGCCGCTCCCCGGCAGCCTGGCGCAGGTGCTCGCGATATTCTGCCACGTCGAAGCGTGCCGCCGTGAGCGGCTCGTCGTCGAATGCCTCGACGACGTTGAGGAACGTGAGCGCGCCGCCGGCCTCTTCGGCCAGCGACAGCGCGTACGACGCCGCCTTCCGCGAGCATGGGGAGAAATCCACCGCGCACAGGATTCGCCGGAACACGATCGGCCTGCCGCTCGGCGCGTCCGCGCGACGGGGGACGACGAGCACGGGGCAACTCGCCTTCCGCAGCACCTTCTCGGTAATTGAGCCGAGCATCAGGCGCTCGAAGCCCGAGGCGCCGTGTGTACCCATCACGATGAGGCTCGCGGGCAGCTTCTCGGCGGCCTCGAGGATATTGTGGGCGGCGCCTCCCATCGCCACGACCGTTCGCACGCGCACCTGTGCCGCCTGCACGGGGCGCACGAACTCGTCGAGGTCGCCGGTGATTTCTTCGCGCGTGAGCGGTACGCCGACCGACGTTGCCGCGGGAAACGCGCCGATCGTGGCGGGCACCATGCTGACGGAGTGCGCGTGGAGCGCGACGACTTCCGCTTCGTACCACCGCGCGAGCGCCGTGGCGTAATCCAGGGCGAGCCGCGAGTGGCCGGAGAAGTCCACGGGGCACAGGATCCGGGTGATGGAGATCATGGGGACCTCCTGCTCGGTTACGCAGGCCGACCGAACCGTCCGACGATCGCGTTGGTGATCTCGACGAGCTCACGATAGCCCATGCGAATCGCGTCGCGATGCGTGCCGCCGTTGAACACGACCTCGTCCTGTCCCCCAAGACGCTCATCCACGAACACGCGCTGATGGAAGAGCGGGCCGAAGGGTGGCTCGGCCCCCGGCTCACACCCGGGGTAGAGCGCGGCCATTTCATCTTCGCGGGCAAGACGCAGGACCGCGGCGTGCGCCAATGCGCGCAGCCGCCCGAGGTCGACGTTCATCGGCGCGGGCACGACGGCCTGGATCGGCTCGTCGTCAGCAAAGCACACGACGATCTTCGCCCAGGCCCAGCCGGGGACGTGCGAGCGTGCCGCTTCCTCCTGGGCGGTGAAGGCGACGGGATGCGTGAAGGCGACGTACGAGACGTCTTCGCTGTTCAGGTACTCGCGAATGGGTGACGCGATCGCCATACGGACCTCCTTGGCGCGCTGCGTCGAAAAGGAAGAGAGGCCTATTGTAAAGAGCATCCGTACGCGACGCAATTGGGGTGCCACGAAATCGCGCTGAAAGTGCCGGTAACTTGCGGTCCCGCCCAGGTGGTGGCGGCGTGCCGGCGACGGAAAATCGGCGTTCCGACTATGAAAGAATCGGCTGGGATGGCTGACTGGAACGCCGGCGTCTACCACCGCGTATCGGCTCCTCAATTCAACTGGGGCATGCGGGTCCTCGCGCGCCTCGAGCTCGACGGCACCGAGCGGATCGTCGACGTCGGCTGCGGCACGGGGCGACTGACGCGGGAAGTCGCGTCCCGCGTGTCCGCCGGGAGGGTGGTCGGCGTCGACAGGTCCGCCTCCATGCTGGCGCAGGCGAGGACGCATCTTGTGGACGTCGGCGTGCCGCTCGTCCGGGCGCATGCCGCCGCGCTGCCGTTCGTGGCCGCGTTCGACGTCGTGTTCAGCACGGCCACGTTCCATTGGGTGCTCGATCATGACGCGCTTTTCCGCAGCCTCTTCGTGGCGCTCGCCTCCGGCGGGCGACTGCACGCCCAGGCTGGGGGCGGGCCGAACCTCGCGCGCCTGCGCGGGCGCGCATCACAACTCATTCAGCAGGAACCCTACCTGACCTGTTTTGAGACGGGCTGGTCGGAGCCCTGGACGTACGCCGATCCGGAGACGACAAGAGCCAGGATGGAACACGCCGGGTTTCGCGACGTCTCGACGTGGCTCGAGCCCGCTCCGATCCAGTTCGATGCGGCGGACGAGTTCCGGGCGTTTGTCGAGATCGTCTGTCTGCACCCGTATCTCAATCGGTTGCCGCCGCACCTGCAATCCGCGTTTGCCGACGCGCTCGTGTCTCGAGCGGCGGCTGACGATCCCCCGTTCGTCCTCGACTACTGGAGGCTGAATCTCACCGGCAGGAAGCCCTGACCGTTGAGTCGCCCGCTGGCAACAACGCCAGCCCCGGCCGATCTCCTCATCGTCGTCGAGCAGCCGGGCCGCAAGTTCTACAGAACGCGCTCGCCACCTCTGCCGTGTCGTCGGTCGAGGCGTTGTCCACGAGCGCGGCGTTCATCTTGCAGAACCGTCGCAAGGGGCGTTTGTGGGGATACAGGCCCGTCGGGCGGCGTGGATTGTTGCCGTGGGTGTGCTGAGCGCGGCAGTGCTGCCGTCGGTGGCCGCCTGCCGGAGGGGTGTGCCGGTGGTCGATCCCGGCCCGGCGCCGCCAACGAGCGACGGCACAATCAGCGGGCGCCTCATGACTCCCGGCGATGCTTCACGGCTCGCGGGGCGCCGCGTCGAGGTCGTCAACGTGGCGACGGGCAGCCGCCGGTCCGTGAGCAGCGGCGCGGACGGCGGCTTCACGGTCAAGGTCCCTCCCGGGAAGTACCGGCTGCAGATCGAGCTTCGTCCGGGCGAGGCGATCGTGAAGGCGCCCGAGACGATCGACATCAACGCGAGCGTTCTGGACGGCGACATCGTCATCGAGATCGCGCCGGGGCCCGCCCGGCCACATCCCGCCGACAGCACGCGCGGCACCGAGGGGCTTGGCGCCCCGATCGCGTAGCGATCGCGGGGCGGCATCGCGGGGTGCACGTCCGATCGCCTAGAATGGTGGCCCATCGATGGGCCGCCTCTACACCGCCGTCATCATCACCGAAATCATCGTCGTCTCGGCGCTTTGGGTGCTGGGTGCCTATCTCCGCTGATGACGACACCACAGCAACGGCGCCGGCGCAGCCCGCGCCGCGAGGCCTGAATGCGTCCACTTGACTGGGCCGTCGTCGTCGCGTACCTGGTCTGGATCGTCTGGGACGGGTTGAGACGGTCGAAGAGGACCGACGAGGTAGAAGGCTATTTCCTCGCCAATCGAAGCCTGCCCTGGTGGGCGGTTGGCCTGTCGGTGATGGCCACGCAGCTTTCCGCGATCACGCTGGTCGGAACGACAGGCCAGGGGGCCGCGGACGGGATGCGGTTCGTGCAGTTCTACTTCGGGCTGCCGATCGCGATGATCATTTTGTCGGTCACGCTCGTGCCGTTCTTCTACCGGGCGAAGGTCTATACCGCGTACGAATACCTCGAGCACCGTTTCGACATGAAGACGCGGACGCTCGCGGCGGTGCTCTTCCTGCTCTTGCGCAGCCTGTCGTGCGGCGCCGTGATTGCCGCCCCTGCCGTCATCCTGTCGGTGGTGCTGGGGCTGAACCTGACGCTGACGATTCTGCTCATCGCGGTGCCCACCGCGATCTACACGATCCTCGGCGGTGTGCAGGCGGTGACGTGGACCGACGTGAAGCAGATGTTCGTGATCGTCGCCGGCGTGCTCGCCGCCGTGGCCGTGCTGATCGCCGGCCTGCCCGAGGACATCAGCGCGCTGGACGCGTTTCGCGTGGCGGGCGCCGCCGGGCGGATGAGGACCATCGATTTCTCCTTCAACGTGAACGAGACCTACACGTTCTGGTCCGGCCTGATTGGCGGGCTCTTCCTGATGCTGTCGTACTTCGGCTGCGATCAGAGCCAGGTGCAGCGCTACCTCACGGCGAAATCAGTGGACGAAGGACGGCACTCGCTGCTGGTGAGCGCGTTCGTCAAGATCCCGCTGCAGGCGCTGATTCTCGCGACCGGGGTCCTCGTGTTCGTCTTTTTTCTCTTCCAGCAGCCGCCGCTCATCTTCAATCCCAGGATCGCGGAGCGGGTGCGAGCGAGCGATCGCGCCGGCGAGTTTGCGTCGCTCGAACAGGAATTCGGCGCTGCCGCATCCGCCAGGCGCGAGGCCGCGACCGTGCTGGCCGCGGCCCGGCGCGATGGAGACCGCGCGCGCGAGGAGCAGGCGCGCGGTGTATTCGGGCGAAGCGAGGTCACGCTGAAGGAGGTGCGCCGGAAGGCCGGCGCCATCGTGAGCGACGTGACGGGCACCCCCGGATACGACCGGTTCACCGGCGACGTGCCCGCCGGCGAAGTCAACTACATCTTTCCTCAGTACGTCACGACCTACCTGCCCGTGGGACTCGTCGGGCTGATCATCGCAGCCATCCTCGCCGCGGCCATGTCCACCATCGCCGCCGAGCTGAACTCGCTCGCGACGGCCACGGTGATCGACGTGTACCGGCGGCACCTCAAGCCGGTGGCGACCGACGCGCACTACCTGAGGGTGTCCCGCGCGGCCACGGGCCTGTGGGCGCTGTGGGCGTCAGCGGTGGCCATGTACGCGACGACGCTGGGGTCGCTGATCGAAGTCGTGAACCGGTTCGGGTCGTTCTTCTACGGCTCGCTGCTCGGCGTGTTCGTCCTGGCCTTGGGGATTCGCCGCGCGACCTCCAACGGCGCATTCTGGGGCCTCCTTGCCGGCATGGCCGTCGTGTCGACCGTCGCCTTCCACCCTGCAACGAGCCGCATCTCGTTCCTCTGGCACAACGTGATCGGCGTCGCCGTGGTCGTGGCCGTCGGTATGACGATCAGCCTCGTCGAAGGCAAGAGGCCGGCATGAGGCGCGCGGCGCTGCTCGCCGGCATCCTGATCGTCGCGGCCACGTGGGTGACGTCGGCCCGTCGCGCGCCGTCATACGACGTCGTGATGACGGGCGGCCTGGTGATCGACGGAAGCGGCGCACCCGGTCGCGTGGCGGACGTCGCGGTGGCCGGCGGCCGCATCGCGCGCATCGGGCGCGTGCCGCGCTCGCAGGCCGATCGGGTCGTGGACGCCGCCGGCCTTGCCGTCGCGCCAGGGTTTATCGACGTGCACACCCACGCCGACGATCTTGCGGATCGCCCGCTTGCCGAGAACTACATCCGGATGGGCGTGACGACGATCGTGGCGGGGAACTGCGGTGGGTCGGCGCTGGACGTGGGCGCGGCGCTCGCGCGCGTCCGCCAGGTCGGCTCGTCGGTGAACTTCGGGACGCTCGTGGGTCACAACACGGTGCGCCGCGCGGTGATGGGCACCGAGCGGCGGCTGCCCACGCCGGACGAGCTCGCGAAGATGAAGTCGCTCGTGTGGAAGGCGATGGCGGATGGCGCCGTTGGCCTGTCCACCGGGCTCGAGTACGTCCCGGGCGCCTACGCGGATGCGGTCGAGATCATCGAGCTGGCCAGGGTGGCCGCCACATCGGGCGGGATTTACGCGTCGCACATGCGGAACGAAGGGACGGCGCTCGAGGCGGCGGTGGCCGAGACCATCCGCATCGGCGAAACGTCGGGCGCGCGCGTGCAGATTTCGCATCTGAAGGTGGACAGCCCCAGCCGCTGGGGCGCCAGCGCCGCCGCGCTCGCGCTGATCGATGCGGCGCGAAAACGCGGCGTGGACGTCCGCGCCGATCAGTACGCGTACACCGCGGCCAGCTCCAGCCTGGCGATCCGGTTTCCCTCCTGGGCGCTCGAGGGGGGCGCGCCGAAAATTGCCGAGCGGCTGAAGGACCCGGCGCTATGGGCCCGCATCAGGACCGAGATGCGCCAGGCGCTGGCGGCGCGGGGGCTGAAGGATTTCTCGTTCGCGACCGTCGCCTCCTACCGCCACGACCCGTCGCTGAACGGCCTGACCATCAGACAGGTGGCCGCGACGATCAGGCACGACGACTCCGCCGACGCGCAGCTCGAAGTGGCGCGCGAGATGCTGCTGCAGGGCGGCGCCTCGATGGTGTATCACTTCATGGGTGACGACGATGTCGAGCGCATCATGCGGCATCCGCACGTAAGCGTCGCGTCCGACAGTTCCGTCCTCGCTTTAGGCGACGGCGTGCCGCATCCCCGCGGCTACGGCAACAACGTGCGCGTGCTCGGCGAATACGTCCGCAAGCGCCGCCTCATCGCGCTTGAAGAGGCCGTCAGAAAGATGACGTCGCTGCCGGCGCAGCACTTCCGCTTCGCGAATCGCGGCCTGATTCGAGAGGGCTACGCGGCGGACCTGGTCGTGTTCGACCCCGCGACGGTTGCCGATCAGGCCACCTTCGAGCGGCCGCACGCCTACGCCACGGGCGTCCCGTTCGTGCTCGTGAACGGCGAGTTTGTCGTGCGCGACGCCGAAATCACACGGGCACGGCCGGGACAGGTGCTCAGCGCTGGGGCATCTCCTGTCCTCCGATTGGATCTCCCGCCGGGGTCGCCAGCGGATCCGTCTTCTTGTTGGTCGGATCCGGCCGGCGCAGGAACCGTTCGATCTCGTCCTTCATCGCATCGGGCGACGCCCCCGTCGCCGTGACGATGTTCCGGAGCGCCATCGTCGCGGTGGAGCGTACCTGGGGCATCGCGTCGGCGTTGGAGGCGAGATCCATCAGGCGCGAGACAATCACCCACTGCGTGGTGCGAGCGATCTGCTGGCCGTAGGGATCGGCAGGGCGCGTCCACGCCTTTTTCAGCAGCTGGTTGAGCACGTCGCCGAAGTTCGGGTTCTGCGGGTTGCGCGCGTGAAACGCGATCAGCCGGCCGGCGCGTTCGTGCTGCAGCAAGCCGGAGACCGTGAGATCGGCCGCGATGCCGGCGGCGCTCAGCGGATCGAACACGGGCGCCGTGCGCTTGTCGAACAACTCCAGCGTGCCGCCGCCGTGCCCGAACGCCCGCGGAGGGATCAGCGCCAGGATGCGCTCGGGGACCTTCAGCGCCTCGGGTTCGATGGTATCGAGGACCGCCGCGAGCGCCTCGCGCTGCTTTGCCGCCGGGATGATCTCGATCGGCGTCGCGGGAACCGGCCCCTTCGCGCCACGCACCGCGTAGGTGTAGTACGTGCCGCCAATCGTCTTCACCGCCGCGTTGAGCTGGTAGCGGTGGTGCAGGTACAGCGGCAGCAGCTTCGCTTCGAGCAGTGAGAGCGGCGTGCCGGTCGGGATGCTGTTCAGGCCGAACTGCTCCAGCCCGATTCGGCGCACCTCCATCTCGTGCTTCAGCGTCTCGACCGCGTCCGCGCCGTTGTCCCACAACGTCGCGAGCGGATTGGCCGCCCCGGCGGGGCGCGCGTCCTGGTCGCTCAGGAACAGGTAGCCCTTCGCCACGCCGTCTTCGACGAGCGTTTCGAGCGCCTCGGTTTCGTTCGTTCCGGGCGGGAACTGCGTGTAGGAATAGCGGACCGCGAACGTGTCGTAGTCGCCGATGCCCCTGGCGTACGCATTGGACAGATCCAGCTTGCCGTTCTTGATGTCGACCCAGGGCGCCGGATAGTCGAGCACCGACGCGCGCCCGTACGTGCTTGCGGCGAAGTTGTGCGCGAAGCCGAGCGTGTGGCCCACCTCGTGCGCCGAGAGCTGGCGGATGCGGGCCAGCGACATTGCTTCCGGATCCGTTGCGGGATCCAGCGCCGCCAGCGCCTCATCATCGGTGACCAGCGCGCCCGCCTCGCAGGCGTAGCGGCCGGGCTCTCCATACACGGGCACCAGGCCGCTGCCGAGCGTGAAGTCCTGGCGAATGCGCAGCGACCCGAGCGTGACGTTCCCCTTGATGATCTCGCCGGTCCGCGGGTCTTCCACCGAGCCGCCGTACGACCAGCCGCGGGTCGAGCGGTGCACCCAGTTGATGATGTTGTAGCGCACGTCCATGGGGTCGGCGTCCTCGGGCAGGACCTTCACCTGGAACGCGTTGCGGAATCCGGCAGCTTCGAACGCCTGGTTCCACCAGGACGCGCCCTCGACGAGCGCGCTCCTGATCGGCTCGGGCGCGCCGTTGTCCACGTAATACACGATCGGTTTCACCGCCTCGGAGACGGGCGCGGCCGGGTCCTTCTTCTCCAGCCGGTGCCGTGCGACGAACTTCTGCTCGATTGGTTGCGGGAACGGCGACGCGAAATCGTAGTACTCGATGCCGAAGGCGCCGACCCGAGGATCCATCCGGCGCGGCCGGTATCTGTCGTCCGGGAGTTCGACGAACGAGTGGTGCTGGCGTACCGTCACCGATTGCGCCGTCGGGGCGACCTGCGACAGGAGCCGGCCGGGGTCTTCGTCGGTCGTTAGCGTGATGACCGTCTCGACTTCCGTGTTCTGCGGGAAGCCTTTCGTCCGCGGCAGGTAGAACGCGCTGCGGCTCTCGTCCATGCGATACCGTCCCTGCCGCGACTGCCGCAGGCGATCGGCGGCGCCGTGCGCGTCGCGGAGGAAGAATGCGGTCGCGTCCACGAGCACGCGACCCCCCTCGGCGGCCTCCACCTTGAAACCCCACAGCACGGACCTGGCGAACGAGTCCTCGACTGCCTTCCGTTCCGCCACGCTGTCGCTGATGGCCCGGTAGCGGTAGTTCGGCTGCGTCATCAGGACCTTCGGCCCGAAGCGCTGGAAGACCACGACGTGGCTGTCGCCGAGTTGGCCGCGGTCGAGGCCGATGGGGTTCGACCCCACGCCGGCCGGCAGCGACAGCTGGTAGAGCAGCTCGGCATCGAACCGTGCGATCTCCATCAGCATGCGGCCGCCGTTCGCGTCCCAGTAGAGCGGCATGTAGCCGTCAATCTTCTGGAGACCTCCGGTGCGCTCCGCGATCGTCTTTGGCCTGTTCTCCTGCGCTGCCGCGCTGACCGCGGTCAGCAGCCCGATCACCAGCCACGTCATCGTCTTGTTCATCGTTGTGCCTTTTAGCTCTTTCCTTTTGCCTTGACGCCGTTCTTCACGTACGTCTCGAGCCAGTTCAACATCTCCGCCACGGTGTGGAGAATCGATTCGCGCGCCGCGTAGCCGTGCGCCTCGTACGGCAGCGTGACGTACCGGACCGTCGCGCCGTGGCCCTTGAGCGCCATGAACAGGCGCTCGGACTGGATCGGGAACGTCCCCGAGTTGTCGTCGATCTCTCCGTGAATGAGCAGGATCGGCTCGTTGATCTTGTCGGCGTAGAAGAACGGCGACATCTTCGAGTACACCTGCGGCACTTCCCAGAACGTGCGCCGCTCGTTCTGGAAGCCGAACGGCGTCAGCGTGCGGTTGTAGGCGCCGCTGCGGGCGGTGCCCGCGCGGAAGATATCGGAGTGGGCGAGCAGGTTCGCGGTCATGAACGCGCCATAGCTGTGGCCGCCCACCCCGATCCGGTCGCGGTCGGCGATCCCCATGTCGACCGCCTTGTCCACCGCCGCCTGCGCGCTCGCGACGAGCTGATCGACGTAGGTGTCGTTCGCCGTTTCGCCCGTCCCGACGATCGGCATCGTCGGCCCGTCGAAGATCGCGTAGCCCTGTGTGAGCATCAGCAGGTGGGACGCGCCGCTGACCGCCGTGAAGCGGTTCGGCGAGCCGACGACCTGGCTGGCGGCGCCCGGGTCCGCAAACTCGCGCGGGTACGCCCAGACGTACATCGGCACGCGCGCGCTCTTCTGGTAATTCGTGGGCAGGTAGATTGTCCCGGACAACGTCACGCCGTCCTTGCGCTCGTAGGTCACGAACTCGCGGTTGGCGAGCGCGGTGGTGATCTGCGGGTGCGGGTCCTTGAACGCCGTGAGCGCCCGGGCGGTGCCGGCGCGCAGGTCGCGAACGAGATAGTTCGGCGGATTGGTTCGCGTCTCGTATCGCGTCAGGAGCGTCTTCGCGTCGTCGCTCAGCACGTGGGCGACGTATTCGTAGCTCTTCTCGTCGCTGCGGTGGATGCGCTCGGTGGCGAGCGTCTTCAGGTCCAGCCGGTCGAGGAACGGGCGGTCGCCGTCTTTCGACGCGCCGTCACCCCGCAGGAAGATCGAGTCGCCGCGCTGCATCACGAGGCCGTCGCCGCCACCGCCGAATGGGGACGGGGTGGTGCCGGTGACCGTCAGCGGCAGGCCCGGATCGCCGTAGCGGTCTTCGTCGCTGCGGTCCCAGAGCTTGCGCGCCTCCGCGCCCGGCGCGTCAATCAGCCACGTGCGCGTCCGCCGCTTCGGGCGGTCGTACTCGCTGACGATCGCGACGCCCCTCTCAGTCCAGGCGATGCGGCGGAAGCGGTACTCCGTCTTCATCATCTCGGCCGGCTCACCCGTAAACGGCGCCCTCAGCGCGACGATGCGGTCGCGGAACGGGACCTGATTGCGCGGGTCTCCCTCGTCGAGCGCTTCGATCCAGACGGCCGTCGCCGGTTCCGCCCGGTTCCAGCGGTACCCGCGCGGGCCGGTCAGCACGCCGAGGATCGGCACGTGCTCCGCGGCCGGGAGGTCGGCGAGCTGGCGCACGGTCTTTCCGGCGCGGTCGAGAATGACGATGTGCTTCGGATAGCCGCTCGCCGGCAGCAGCCGCGAGAAGGGTCGCTGCAGCGTGGCGAGGAGCACGAACCGGCCGTCGGGTGAGGCGGAAAAGCTGTCCACGAGACCCGGCGTGCCCACCGGCACGCGCCGGCCCGTGATGGCGTCCACGAACTCGACCTGGCTCGTCGCGTAGTGATCGAACAGGTCGTCGTCGTGCGGCGTCTTGTTCAGGTCTTCGTAGGTGGCCACCGGCGCCGCCTTGCCCGAGTGTTCCTGCACGTTGGGTCCGGCGGGAACGGCCGGCTCCGCCGGTTCGGCGCTCCGGCCGGCGGGCACGAACGTGCAGAGCAGTTCCGTGTTGCTGTCCAGCCACTCGCAGGGGGTGTCGAGCGCGGCGTTCAGCGCCGGCGCGGTCGCCGCTCTGGCCTGCGCAGTCTTCACTTCGGCGATCCACAACTCGATGCCGCGCTCGCGGACGTTCGCGAAGGCGAGCCGGCTCCCGTCGGGGGAGAAGCCGATCGTCATGAGCTTCGATCCCGGGGGCAGCGCGACCGGCCGCTCGCTGCCGTCGATGGATTTCAGCGTCAGCCCAACGAGTCCGGGCAGGCGGTGCGGGCCGTTCGTGCGCGGGTTGATGCGCCGGAGTCCTTCAGCTGTGAGGCCGATGGCAAAGCCAGCCGTGCCGATCCTGAGGATGCCAGAGGTGCCCGCGATGACCGCTACGTCGCTGCCGGCTACGAACTGGAAGGAGGATGGCGGTGAAGCAGAACGGAACGATCAGCTTGCGCATGGCGATCACCTCGGGAGACGGTGATTCTACCTGTAGAATCCGCCTCCATCGTCTGCGCGCTCGTCCTGTTGGCCGCATCCCCCAATCCTCAAATCACCCAATCCTCAAATCCTCAGGTTTCTCCTCCCTTCTTCCCGGTGGGTGTCTGGTACGGCGGCGGCACCGCACGGGGGTGAATAAGGGGGACAGTCACACTTTCCGAAGCAACGGCCCAGGAAAGTGTGACTGTCCCCCTTATTCACCTCTAGCGGAGCGCCTCCTCCACCCTCATGAACGTCACCGGCCCGAGGTTGAGCGCCTTCACCGGCGCCTCGATCGCCTTGCGATCCCCGACGACGACCACCACGAACTTCCCGGGCTGCACGTATGTCTTCGCCGCCGCCTGCACCTGTTCGGGTGTGACCGCCTGGATCTTCTGCACGTAGGTGTTGAAGAAGTCCTCCGGCAGGTCGTACACGAACGAGGTCGCGAGCTGCGCGGCGATGTCCCGCGTGGTCTCGAAATCGCGCGGATAGCTGAGCGCCAGGTAGTTCTTCGCCTTCGTGACCTCTTCGGCCGGGATGGGCTTCAGCATCCCGTTCAGCTCGTTGAAGAACTCGGTCAGCGACTCCGCGGTCTTGTCCGTCTGGACGCCGGCGCCCGCGAAGAAAAGACCCGACACGCGCCGCATGTCGAACCCGGAACCCGCGCCGTAGGCGTAGCCGTGCTGCTCGCGCAGGTTCTGGTTCAGCCGCGACGTGAAGGACCCGCCGAGGATCGTGTTCATCACCTGGAGGATGTAGAAGTCCGGCGACGAGCGCGGCGCCCCGACCCACCCGATGCGAACCTGCGACTGCGCGCTTTCCGGCTTGTCCACGATGACCACCCGGCGCGCGCGCAACTGGGGCGGCGCGGTCACGGCGGCCGCCGTCGACGCGGCGCCCGCAGACGCCCATGAGCCGAACGCCTGCTCGAACAGCGGCAGCACGGCGTCGGCCGTGACGTCGCCCACGACGATGAGCACCCCGTTCGAGGGCCGGAAATGCGCCGCGTGGAAGGCACGCAGGTCGTCCGCGGTGAACGACTTCAGCGTGACGGTCGTGCCGACGCCGCCCGTGCCGTACCGATGCTGCGGCCCGAACACCACGAGCGGGAACGCGGCGCGCACGATCTCGCCGGGATCGTCGCGACCCTGCTGCAGGTCCGTCAGCCGCTCGTTGCGCAGCCGGTCCAGCTCGCGCTGCGGAAACGTCGGCCGGAGCGCGACGTCCGCCATGATCGGCAGGGCGTCGTTCAGCCGTGCGACCGGCACATGCAGTCTCACGCTCGACGCGTCCACGGAGATTCCCGCTGACAGCGACGCGCCCAGGTGGTCGATCGCGTCGGCAAGCTGGAGCGCGTCGCGCGCGCCGGCCCCTTCGTCCAGCATCGCGGCGGTCAGGCTTGCGAGGCCGAACTTGCCCGAGGGGTCCGCGGCGCTGCCGCTCCTCACGATCAAATCGACCTGCACAACAGGCACTTCGTGGTGCTCCACGATCCACACGCGCAGGCCGTTCGACAGCGCGCGCCTCTGGATCGCAGGCGGCGTCACCGGCGGCGCCGGGCCGAGCGCGGGCGGCCGGGATCGGTCCGCCTGCTGCGCCGCCGCGGGCGCCGGCAGGATGAGGCAAAGAACAATGGCGAGCGTCCTCATATCTCCTCGTGAGACTATTTCTGTGTCTCCGGAAGCACCGTCAGCTCGACGCGCCGTTCCTTTGGAAGGAACCTGGTGACGGCCGCGCGGATGTCCCCCGGCGCCAGCGCGCGGTACCGCGCGAGATCCTCGTTGAAATAATCGGGATTTCCGGTGGCGAAGTAGTACGCGTTCAGCCGATCGGCCTTGCCGCCGAAGCCGCCGACCGCCTCCATCCCGTCGAGGAACGACGCCTCGACCTGGTTCAGCGCGCGCTCCATCTCACGCTCGGCCGGCGGTTCGGCGCGGAGCCGATCCAGTTCCTCGTCGATGATCCGATGCACGTCCTCGATGGCCGCCTGCGGCGTGACCGTCCTGCCGTCCTTGCGGTCCAGCCTCGCGGTGACGACGATCTGGTACGTCGAGGCGAGCGCAGCCGACGCCTGGAACGCCGTGACGTCCTGCGCGATCTGCAGGTCGTACACGAGGCGCCGATACAGCCGCGAGTTCTTGCCGCCCGCCAGGACCTGGCTCACGATGTCCAGCGCGGCGTCGCCGGGGCGGTACTGCGCCGGCGTCACCCACGCGAGATACAGCCGCGGCAGCTGGACGCGATCGGTCAGGGTGCGCTTCTGGATGGAGGTCAGGAACGCGGGAGGCACGTCGAGCGGCGGCACCGGATCGCGCGGCTTGATCTCGCCGAACCACTTTTCCGCGAACGCCCTCGCCCGCGCGGCATCGATATCGCCGGCAAGCACGAGGCTCGCGTTGTTCGGCGGGTAATACTTCTGGAAGAAGTCCACCACGTCTTCGTGGCTCGCCGCCGTCAGATCGTCCATGTACCCGATCGTGGGCCAGTGATACGGATGCGCTTTGGGAAACAGCATCTCGTCGAGGACGATGCTCGCAAGGCCGTACGGCTGGTTCTCGTAACTCTGCCTCCGCTCGTTCTTGACCACGTCGCGCTGGCCGTTCACGCGCTCGGGTGACATGACGTCCAGCAGCCATCCCATGCGGTCCGACTCGAGGAACAAGGCCACCTCGACGGCGTTCGAGGGCGCGTCAATCCAGTAGTTCGTCCGGTCGCCGTTCGTCGATCCGTTGTTGCTGCCGCCCGCCGCTTCGAGCAGCGTGTCGAACTCCCCCTCCTTCACGTGCGCGGACCCTTCGAACATGAGGTGCTCGAACAGGTGCGCGAAGCCCGTTCGTCCCGGCTTCTCGCGCCCGGACCCCACGTGGTACCAGACGTTCACCGTCACCAGCGGCACGCTGTGATCCTCGTGCACGATGACGGTGAGGCCGTTCGCGAGCGTGAACTGCGTGTAAGGCACCTCGAGCTTCGGCTGCGCCGAAGCCGCGAGCGGCGCGAGCAACACGGCCAGAGCGATTCCGCAATAACGTCGTCGCATAGGTTGAGTCTTCCGTCCTGCGTCTTCCCTTTTCCCTTTTCCCTTTTCCCTTTTGCCTTTTCCCTTTTACCTTCTAGTCTATCCCCTGTGTTCTCCCACCGCCCTCCATCCGATCTGACGTCCACCGCGTATGCGGCGGCGCTCGCCGATCTCCAGGCGCGCGGTGTGCCGATCCTCGACCTCACGCAGGCCAACCCGACCGGCGCCGGGTTCGTATATCCACCATCCCTGCTCGCACCCCTGGCGGATCCTGCGGCGCTTCGCTACGAGCCGGCGCCCTTCGGCCTCGCCGCGGCTCGCGAGGCGGTCGCAGACGAGTATGCCCGCCGTGGCGTCCCCGTCTCCGCCGATCGCATCGTCCTCACCGCGAGCACGTCGGACGCGTATTCGCTGCTGTTCAAGCTGCTTTGCGATCCGGGCGACGAGGTGCTGGTCCCGGTGCCGAGCTACCCCCTCTTCGAGCATCTGACGCGCCTGGATGCCGTGAGGCTGGCGACCTACCCGCTCGAGTATCACGGCCGCTGGTCGATCGACCTGGCGGCGGTCGCCCGTGCGATCACGCCGCTCACCCGCGCCGTGCTGGTCGTGAGCCCGAACAATCCAACCGGATCGTACGTGTCCCGCCTGGAACTTGACGCGCTTGCCATCCTGTGCGTGGACCACGACCTGGCACTGATCGGCGACGAGGTGTTCGCGGACTATCCTTTTGACGAGCGAACGCCTGGGCCGAGCGTCGTGGAGCAGGACGTCGCGCTGGCGTGCTCGCTCGGTGGGCTCTCGAAGTCGGCCGGGCTGCCCCAGGTGAAACTCGGCTGGATGGCGCTGGCAGGTCCGGCTGCGCTCGTGGCGGAAGCGAACGCGCGCCTCGAGCTCATCTGCGACACGTATCTTTCCGTTGCGACACCGGTGCAGCATGCGGCTCCCGCGCTGCTCGGCGCGTCGAGCAGCATCCGCCGCCAGATCCGGGCGCGAGTGCAGTCGAATCGCGATTGGCTCCGCGAGACGACGAGGCGGACGCCGGAAGTGGAACTGCTGAACGCGGATGGCGGGTGGTACGGCGTGCTGCGGGTGCCGGCCACCTGCGGCGAAGAACGTCTGGCCCTGGAATTGCTCCTGCGAGACCACGTGCTGGTCCATCCGGGATACTTCTTCGACTTCGCCCACGAAGCGTTCCTCGTGGTCAGTCTCCTGCCTCGGCCCGACGAGTTTGCCGACGGCCTCTCACGCGTGATCGCGCGCGCGACCGCGGCCTGCTGAATGTCTCGACGCTTCGCCTCCGGCCGTCACGCAGGGCTCCTCGTCCCCCTGTTCTCGATCCCGTCGTCCACGAGCTGGGGGATTGGTGAAATTCCAGATCTCATCCATCTCGCCGATTGGATGCGTACGGCGGGGCAGGACTTCGTGCAGCTCCTGCCGGTGACCGCCGTCTCCGAAGCGGAGACGTCCCCGTACTCGTCGCTCAGCGCGATGGCGATCGACCACGTGTACATCGGCCTCGACCACCTGCAGGACTTCCGCGACATCGGAGGCGAGCGATCGCTGAGGCCGGCGCAGCGCGAGCAGCTCGCGCGCGTCCGTGCCTCCTCGCGCATCGAGTACGCCGAGGTGCGGGAGCTGAAGTCGGCGGCGCTCGCCGCGGCGTTCGATCACTTTTTCGAGCGTCACTGGAAGTGCGACACGCAGGTGGCGTCGGAGCTGCGGTCGTTCATCGCGCGCGAGCGCTGGTGGCTGGACGACTACGCGCTGTTCCGCGCTCTTCGCGAGGAGCACCACTGCCGCGCGTGGTGGGAGTGGGACGCCGGTGTGCGGCGCCGCGAGGAGCCGGCGTTGAGAGACGCGCGCGTGTCGCTGGCGCGGGAGATACTGCGGCACCAGTACCTGCAGTGGGTCGCCGACGGCCAGTGGCACGCGGTGCGGGCCGAGGCGGGTGCCGGGATCTTCGGCGACTATCCATTTGTCGTGAGTCGCGACAGCGCCGACGTGTGGGCGCGCCAGGGAGACTTCCTGCACGAGGCCTCGGTCGGCACACCCCCCGACGCGTTCAGCGAGACGGGGCAGAACTGGGGCCTGCCCGTCTATCGCTGGGACGTCATGGCCGCCAACGATTTCACCTGGCTGCGCCAGCGCGCCGAGCGGAGCGCGTCGCTGTACGACGGGTACCGCATCGATCACCTGGTCGGGTTCTATCGCACGTACGCGCGGCCGCCGGAGGGAGAGCCCTACTTCACCCCGTCCGGCCAGCCGGAGCAGCTCGCGCTCGGCGAGCGGCTGATGCAGATCTTCCTCGAGTCGGGGCCGGTCATCATCGCCGAAGATCTCGGTGTGATCCCCGATTTCGTCCGCGCCTCCCTCCGGCGGCTCGGGCTTCCCGGCTACCACGTCATGCGATGGGAGCGCGAGTGGGACCTGCCGAACCGGCCGTTCCGCGACCCCGCGAGCTGGCCCGCGCGCTCGGTGGCGACGAGCGGCACGCACGATACCGAGCCGCTCGCCGAATGGTGGAACAGCGCGGAGGAGGACGAGCGGCGCCAGTTCCTGGCGTTGCCACGGCTCGGGCGCCCCGGCCTCGCCCCCGAATCGCCGTTCACGCCCGCGCTCCGGGACGCGATCCTCGACACGCTCTTCCACTCAGGTTCGGAGTACCTGATCCTGCCGTTCGGGGACGTGTTCGGCTGGCCCGATCGCATCAATACGCCCGCGAGCACGAACCATGAGAACTGGCGCTGGCGACTGCCCTGGCCCATTGACCGGCTGGACGCCGAGGTGGAAACGCGCGAGCGCGCCGCCTTCCTCCTCCGCAAGGCGAACGACTCCCGCCGGACGTGATAGGTTTGCCGTGGTGCGTTTCCTGACCCTGACCCAGGCCCTGGCCCTGACCCTCGTCTTCTCCGCGACACTCGTCGCGCAGTCCCGTACGACGATCGCGCTCGACATCCTGTCTGACGGCACGTGCAGCATTGCCGTCCGCGGCGCCGGCGGCCGAAGCGAGATGAGCTACATGCCCCGCGCGCCAGGTCGTTGCGCGATTCCGTCCATACGCAACCAGGGGCCAGTGGACCTCGAGGTGCGACTGGCCGCGGGCGCGTCGATCCCGCCTGCCTCGGTTCCCGATCTCCGCTGGAGCACGGACGCGGGACGCCCTCGCGGTGTCGCGCAGCTTTCCGCCCCGCCCGAGTTCGTCGACGTCATGCCGGCGCGCAGGAATTCGCGGCGCGCGATGGCACTCATCCTGTTTGCCGCTGCGGCCGCCGCGGCGGTGTGGGCATTGGTGCATGGCCGGATTCAAAGATCCCGCGCTTGAGCGCGCGCTTGCCGGCGTGCTCGACGCGTTCGGTCCGGCCGGGATGTCGTTTCCCCTCGACGGAGACGACGGCACGACCGCGGGCGCGCTGCTCGAGTGCATGCAGGCTGAAGGTCTCGAGGCACGCGTGCACGAACCCTCGCTCTACCTGAGCGTCCCCGACCGCTCGGTGCTCGTGATCGACGGTGCGGAGATCGCTTCGCGCCCCGCCGCGTTCTCGCGCGCGACCGGCGCGAATGCCGTGTCGGGCGTTCCCGTGGCAGCCACCGCGGCCGGCGAGGAAGCCGTGGCGGGCCGGATCGCGATCCTGGACGGCCCGATCGCTCCAGACGACGTGTATGCGATCGAGCGGCGGGGAGCGCTCGCGCAGGTGTACATCGCCGCCGGCGATGACGTTCCGGACTCGGTCAGCACGACGGTATGGGGCGTGCCCACGCACGAGACGATTGGCCGCAGGCCGCGGACACCCGTGGTGTCCGTCTCCCGTCGCGAGCGGGAGCGCCTGATGCGCGCAGCCCAGGCCGGGCGACCCGTTTCGGTGGCGGCATGGCTCGTCGAGGAATGGCGGCAGTGCCAGATACCCGTTGGCGACATCCAGGGGGCCGACGACGCCGAAGAGTTCGTGCTCGTGCACGGCGGCGACGCCCCGGCACTGCTCGCGATGGCGTCGGCGCTGTGCGGCTGCCGCGACGATCTGCGGCGAAGCGTCCGCGTGGTCTGGTGGCCCGCGCGCATCGCCGGCGCGCACGCCGCGTCTGCCTGGTACGCGGACGCCTTCGCCGCCGAAATCGACGAATGGTGCGTGGCCCACGTGTGCGTCGACGCCGGCAGCGAGGCGCGCCTGGCGGACGCCACTTGGATGGCGGAGGCGGCGGAACTCTGCCTCGACGCGATGGCGGACTCAGGCGCGGAGGGTGTCAAGGGACGGCGCCCTGCGCGGTCGGGCGATTATTCGTTCAACCAGATTGGGGTGACCGGCCTCTTCGGGGGACGACGCTTCGACGGCGATTTGCGCGCGTATCTCACCGCGATCGCGCGCGTCGCCAACGCGCCGCTCCACCCGTTCGATTACACCGCCGCCGTCCTCGAGCTGGGGGCGGCCGTGCAGCGCTACCAGTCGGCCGCGGGCGAGGCAGTGAACCTGGGTGGCGTCTCGCAGGACCTGGGAGCACTGCGCCGCGCGATCGGCGCGTGGCGCTCGGACGCGGAGGCGGCGATTGCGCGCGATCCTGCTGACCGCGACCTCCGCCGCCGGCTGAACGCGACGCTGCGGCGCCTCGCGCGCGTGCTCGTGCCCCTCGGCTACGCTCGGGGCGAGCGCTTCGACCACGATCCGGCGGTGCGCTACTCGGCGTTGCCGCGACTCGAGGCCGCGCTCCACCTCGCCACTGCGGCCGCCGAGCTGACGCCGTTCATCCGCACCGCGCTCGATCGCGAGCAGAACAAGATCCGCGCCGGCATTCGTGAGGCGCGCCGCCTGGTCACGACGACGAGCACTGCGGCCACCTCCTGACTACCTCGGCAGGCACGTCCCAACGGCCTGCTCATCGACGCGCGGCTCGCCTATGATGGGAATCCGTGCCGCCGCACGCACGAAAGCTCCTCTTCTTCTTTCTGGCGTATCTCGCCCTGGCGGTGATCATGTTCTGGCCGCTCGCGCGCGACCTGCGCGCGGGCATCCCGCACGACGTCGGGGATCCGATTCTGAACGCCTGGATTCTCTGGTGGAACGCGCAGGCGATTCCGTTCACGGATCGATGGTGGAACGGGCCGGCGTTCTGGCCGCTGCCGAATTTCATGGCGCTCTCGGAGCACCTGGTCGGCATCTCCGTGCTCAGCACGCCGCTGCAATGGATGGGCGCAGGCCCCCAGCTCACCTACAACCTCGTCCTGTTGCTGTCGTGGCCGCTGTCGGCGGTCGCCGCGCACATCCTGTGCTGGAGGCTCACCGGGCGGCACGACGCGGCCGTCATCGGCGCGCTCGTCTTCGGCTTCAGTCCGTATCGGCTCGGACAGACGCCGCATATTCAGGTGCTGGCGTCGTGGTGGATGCCCCTCGCGCTCCTGGCGCTGCACCGCATCCTGCAGGCCTCGTCGCCGGCGAAGGCGGCTCCATGGCTGGCGCTGTTTGCCGCCGCCTGGCTCCTTCAGGCGTTCTCGAACGGGTACTTCCTGTTCTACTTCTCGGTGCTCGTCGGCTTGTGGCTCCTCTGGTTCACCGCGCGCTCGAGCGCCATCCGGGTGGGGCTCGTCATCGCGGCGGTGTGGCTCGCGGCTGGATTGCTGACCGTACCCGTGCTCCTGAAGTACAAAGCGGTCCATCAATACTGGAACCTGGCGCGCGGCTTCGACGAAATCACCGAGTTCAGCGGTGATGTCTCGTCATTTGTGACGGCGGCGGAGCTTGTCCGGTTCTGGCCGTTCAGGCCGGAGACGCGACCGGAGCAGCAGTTGTATCCCGGCGCGGCCGCCGCGCTGATGCTTGTTGCGGGTCTCGGCGCGGCGATTGTCTCCATCAGGCTGCTGGCGGCACTCGCCTCCTTCGCGTTCGGCGAATGGGAGCTCCAGTTCGGGCCAATCCACGCCACGGGTCGCCGCGCCGGCAAGCCGCTGACAAACGCGCTGGCCTGCTTCCTCGCGGCGGGCATGTTCGATCCGCGATTCCGCCATGCCTTCAGGTCGCGCTCCCCGCTGGCCTTTTACACGCTCGCGGCTCTCGTCGCTTTCGCGATGTGTCTCGGTCCGACGGGGCGGCTCATGGGAGAGCCGATCGTCGACAAGCCCCCGTACTGGTGGCTGATGAAAGTGCCGGGCGTGGACAACCTCCGCGTGCCCACGCGGTTCATGATGGTCGCCGTGCTGTCGTTCGCCGTCGCCGTCTCGCTGGCGTTCGCGCGCCTGACCCGCCAGCTGCCGCGCCGTGCGGCCATCGGGGCCGTCGCGGCGGCCATCGCGGCCGTGCTCGCAGACTCGTGGGCCACCGCGATCCCGATGCACGCGCCACGCGAGCAGTACGCGCTTCCCGAGACCCTGCGCGACACCTCCGTGATCGAGCTGCCGCTCGGAGAGATCGTTGACGACGATATCGCGGCGATGTCGCGCGGGATGTCGCACGGCCGCCCGGTGGCGAACGGCTACACGGGATATTTTCCGGGTCCGTACCAGATGCTGATCGCGGCGCTGCGCGAGCGGGATCGGTCCGCGCTGCCCGCCCTCGCCACGTTCGGCCGGCTCTGTGTCGTGATCGACGGCCGACTCCCGCTCGCCGCCGACTCCCGTGCGCTCACCGAGAGTTCGGGAGGACGGCTGGCGGGTACCGACCGCGACTACCTCTTTTACACGTTCGAGCGCCAGCAGGTGCCCGCCGACAGAACCGCTGCGCCGATCTCGATCCGGCGGGTCGTTCCCGAAGGGTGGACCGCGCCGGCGACGAGCGCCGCCGACGGGCGGCACGACACCTGGTGGGAGTCCCCCACCTGGCAGCATGGAAAGGAAGCCGTCACCGTGGAATTACAGGATTCGGCTCCCGTCGGCGCCGTCGCGCTCTCGCTGGCACGGCGCGTCACCGACTATCCGCGGCATCTCATCATCGAGCTCTCGACCGACGCGCGGTCGTGGTCTCGCGCGTGGGAAGGCGAGACGGCGGGCCTCGCCTACATCGCCGCCGTCAGGGACATCACCCGCACCCGCTTCACGATGTCCTTTCCGCCACAGACCGCCAGGTTCATCAGGCTTCGCCAGACGGGCCGATCCCTGGAGACCTACTGGTCGATCGCGGAGATCGACGTCAGCCGCTAGGGGTCAGGTCGTGAACGACCTGACCCCTCGCGGACTCTGTCGCTACGGCGTCGTCGTGCGCTGCGGCGGCGCCGGCTTCGGCAGCGGTTTGCGAGGCAGTTTCTCGTCGCGCATCGCGGCGTGATACGCAAAGGAGGCGACGATGACGGCGTTGTTCATCATGTCGGAAGGCTGGATGCGCTCGTAGACGTCCATGTTGGAGTGGTGCGTGCGCGTGTCGTACTCCACCTCGTCCTGGATGAACTGGAAGCCGGGGAGCCCCACGGCATCGAACGCGAGGTGATCGGTGCCGCTCGTGTCGCGGACGGTGAGCGTCGTCATCCCGAGGTTCTTGAACGGCGCCATCCACGCGGAGAAAATCGGCGCGATCGCCTCGTTGCCCTGGAGGTACACGCCGCGGATCGTTCCGGTGCCGTTGTCCACGTTGAAGTATCCGGCGAACTTCGCGTGTTCCGGCTTGAGCTGCATCGTCTCGCGGTCGGCGTAGTGCTGTTTGACGTAGGCGCGCGAGCCGAGCAGTCCCTGTTCCTCGCCAGACCAGAGGGCGATGCGGATCGTGCGGCGCGGCTTGAGACCCGCTGATTTCAGGATGCGCATCACCTCCATCATCACCGCCGAGCCGGCCGCGTTGTCGGTCGCACCGGTGCCGGCGTGCCACGAGTCGAAGTGCGCGCCGATCATCACGACTTCATCGGCCTTGTCCGTGCCCGGAATCTCGCCGACGATCGTGAAGGAATTCGGGTCGGCCTCGTGGAACGTGTTCCTGATGTTGAGCTCGAGCGTCACCGGAATCTTCTTGTCGAGCGTCCGGGCGATGCGGCCGTAATGCTCCGCCGCGATCGTGAGCTGCGGGATGGCGACGTAATTGGGATCCTTCGGGTCGCGCGGGTTCACGCCGCCCAGAAACACCGTGCCGCCGTCGCCGTTCCGCCCCTCGTCGAGCACGGCAACCACCCCTTCGTTCTTGAAGAATTGCATGCGCTTGCGGGTGATTTCCATGAACTGGCGACGCACCGCCTCGTTGTAGGCGGCGGGGCGCGGACGGTTGTCGTTCTCGGTTGTCATCTCCTCGAGCTGCCGCTCGGTGAACCGATTCGCGGCCGGCTCGAAAATCGGCTTCAGCTCGCGTGGCTCCCCGAGCAGGACGATCTTTCCGCGGAGCTTGCCGCGATGCTCCTCGAGGCCCTTCAGCTCGCGGTCGTTCGGGTCCATCTTCACGACGACCGCCTCGCCGGAGACCGGACCGCTGGTGCCGCCGCCCCACGCCTTTGAGTACCCGATGATCGGGTAATTCTGCGGCGACACGGCGCGGATGGCGGTGAGTTCGTTCGACCAGCCGGGGCCGAACGGGCCCCACGGCTCGAGCGTCACGTTGGCCAGGCCCCACTCGTTCAGCTTCTTCACCGCGTAGTCGGCCGCCGCCTTGTAGTTCGGCGAGTTGGTCAGGCGTGGCCCGTGCACGTCGGTGAGATAGCTGGTGATCTCCATCACCTTCGAGCGCTGGAATCCCTCTTCCTTGATGCGATAGATGGCGTCGTAATCAACGTTTTCCTGCGCCTGCTGCGCGCCGGTCGGCATCGCGATCGCGCCGGTCAGCGCAATCGCCATCAGCACGCGGCGTGGACGTGTCGCTCTCATTTCTTCTCCCTCCAGGGACTGGCTGCACAGAATAACACTGTGCTCCGATCACGCTTTTGTCATCGGTGTTCACGGGTTTGTAAGACCGTTGTCCACGTCCGGGACGCCGAAATGCTGACGAAGTCGTTACGGCGCAACCATTTCGTGCCGTACCCGTTGATTACGATTCTGCTGGAGCGGGCGTTGCAGCCCGCACGCGCGTAGAGGAGTGGACATGGACCCGGCCCAGGCAGAGCCGCGCGCGCTGGATGCGCCCGAGTTCGTCGACGGACTCGGCGAACGCACCCTGCTGGCCGATGCGGCCAGCGGTGACACCGTCGAGGTGCTTCACCTGCGCACGGCGCTGACCAGCGTGCCGTCCTTCGAGTTCGCGCTGCGCGAGCGCACGGCGCGCCTGGCGAATTTCCGCCAGAACGCGTTTGCCCGCGTGCGGCGCGTGGATCGCACCGCGACGGGCTTGTCGGTGGTCGCCGATCATGTCGGCGGCTTTCGTCTCGCGCAGATGCTGCGCATCGCCGAAGACCGTGGCCTCGCGGTGGACACCAACGCGGCGCTGTCGCTGATCCAGCAGCTGCTGCCGGCGATCGTGCTGCTGCACGAGAACGCGCGCGATGTGGCGCACGGCGCGATCGGGCCCGACCGGCTGATCGTCACGCCGCACGCCCGGCTGGTGGTGGCCGACTACGTGCTCGGCTCCGCGCTCGAACAGCTACAACTTTCGCACGACCGCCTCTGGCGGGACTACCGGATTCCGATGCCCCCGTCGGCCGGGGCGCCGCGCTTCGATCATCGCGCCGACGTGATGCAGGCAGGCGTCACGTCGCTGTCGCTGATCCTGGGGCGCACGCTCCACGAGGACGAGTTCGGGCGCATCAACGACCTGCTGGCGGAGTCCACCGAGGCTTCGGCCGGCGGCGCGCGCCAGCCGCTTTCGCAGGGGCTCCGCGGATGGCTGGCGCGCGCACTTCAGCTCGACCCGCGACGCCCGTTCCTTTCGGCGCGCGAGGCGCAGATGGGGCTGGACCAGATTCTCGCGGCCGATGCGCGCTACGTGGCCTCGGCCGTGGCGGTCGAAGCGTTCATGTCGCGCTGCGTGGACGCCATCATCGAGCTGCAGACGCCGGAGGAACCGCCGGCGCCCGCCCCCGCGCTGCCCCTGGCAGCGGTGGCACCCGTCGAGCCGCCCCAGGTCGAAGCGCCTCCCGCCGCGCCACCGCACGTGGCCCCGTCACCCGTCGCACCGTCGCACGTGGCACCGTCGCACGTGGCACCGTCGCACGTGGCACGTGAAGAGCCCCTCGATCTCGACGCGCTGCAGGCGTCATTTGGCGCTCCCGGTCCGATCGCTGAGGAGCCGGAGGAGCCGATGGTGCCGCTGATCGACATGCCGAGAGAGTCGCGCGGAACCTCGCGCGGACTCCGCATCGCGATCGTGCTGGTGGTGCTTGTCGCAATCGGCGCCGCCGGTGTGTTTGGCGCACGCACGTACATGTCCGCTCCGGCGGCGGCGCCCCCTGCGGCGGAGACCGGCACGCTCATCGTGCAGTCCTCTCCCGCGGGCGTGGACGTCGTGGTCGACGGCCAGGCACGCGGCGTGACGCCGGTGCGCCTGACGCTCAAGGCGGGGGCGCATATCCTCGAGCTGCGCGGAAAGGGGTTGCCGCGCGTGATGCCGGTCACGATGGCCGCCGGCGCGACGATGTCGCAGTTTGTCGAGTTTGCCGAGGCGGTGGTTCCCTCCACCGGCCAGCTTGACGTGCGCTCCGACCCGCCGGGCGCGCGCGTGACCGTGGACGGGCAAGCCGCCGGCACCGCGCCGACCATCGGCCAGAATCTGGCTCCCGGCGAGCACCGCATCGTGCTCGAGCACGAGGGAGCCACGGTGCAGCACACCGTCATCGTCGAGGCGGGCATGACGGCGTCGCTCGTCGCGCCGCTCGGGGCCGCGGTCACGGGACCCGCCTCCGGCTGGGTCGCGGTCACCGCGCCCTTCTCGATGCAGATCTTCGAGCAGGGCCGGCTGATTGGCTCGACCGAGACCGACCGCATCATGGTCCCCGCCGGCCGTCACAGTCTGGAGCTTGTGAACGAGACGCTCGGTTACCGCGTCACGCGCGTCGTGCAGGTGCAGCCCGGGAAGACCGCGGCCGTCGGAATCGAACTGCCGAATGGCAACGTCAACCTGAACGCGCTGCCCTGGGCTGAGGTGTGGATCGACGACCGCCGCGTCGGCGAGACGCCAATCGGCAACCTGTCGCTGCCCATCGGGCCTCACGAAGTGGTGTTCAGGCACCCGCAGTTCGGCGAGAAGCGGCAGGCGATTTCGGTCACGCCGTCGGCGCCCGTGCGCGTCAGCGTTGACATGCGGAAGTAGGCCATGCGAACCGTGTTTGCCACCGTCGTCCTGTTGCTCGTGACCGCCGCGCCGCTCGCGGCGCAGGACCCCCTCGTCTCGGCGCGCGAGCTGTACGCCTCGGCGCGCTACGACGAGGCGCTTGCCACGCTCGGCGCGATCAAGGTCGCCGAGGACGTGTCGGTGCGTCCCGAGGACGTGCGCGCGGTCGAGCAGGTCCGCTCGCTGTGCCTGCTCGCGCTCGGGCGCGCGTCGGAAGCCGAGGCGGCGATTTCAGCGGTCGTGACGGCGGATCCGTTTTACCAGCCGACCGACGCCGAAGCCGCGCCGCGCGTGCGGACGGCATTCTCCGACGTGCGACGCCGCATGCTGCCCGAGATTGCCGGCGAGCGATACACGGCCGCCAAGGCCACCTACGATCGCAAGGAGTTCGCGGCGGCGGCCGATCAGTTCAAGCAGGTCATTCAGCTGCTGGACGACCCGGACATGCAGGGCAGGCTGGCGGACATGCGCACGCTGGCGGGCGGATTCCTCGAGCTCAGCGAGGCCGCCGCGAAGGCGGCCGAGCCCCCGGTTCCACCCGAGCCCGCCATCTCCGCGCCTGCGGCCGCGCCGGCGCAGCCGATGATTTACTCGGCGGACGACACCCAGGTCGTCGCGCCGGTCACCGTCCGCCAGGAATTGCCGCGTCTGCCGTCGTCAATTGTGGCGTTGGCGCGCGACCGCGGCGTGCTCGAGGTCGTCATCGACGAGGCCGGGCGCGTCGAATCCGCCGCGATCCGCGCGTCGGTGCACGTCACCTACGACGCGATGCTCGTCGCCGCCGCGGCCGGCTGGCGCTACCGGCCCGCGACGATCGACGGGCGGCCCGTGAAGTTCCGCAAGCGCATTGCCGTGACGGTCGCTCGCCGCTGAACGCGCACTCAGCACGGCACTCGGCACTTAACACCTGGCAACTCGGCACCTGGCACGCCGCACCTGGCACGCAGCACATCTATACCTGCTGGCCCGAATCTGGCACTCCTGTCGGCGTGTCACCCGATAACCTCGTCAGCTTTCCTGCAAACGGTAGTGCTCGTGCCGTGTCCGATGCGTGCGCGGAGTTCTGTGCCCGCTGGCGCGGCAGCGACCTCGCCGAAGGCGCGCGCCTGCTGCGCAGCGTGTTGCCGCCCCGCGTCCCCGGCGCGCTCCAGCTCGTTCTCGCGCGCGCGCAGGGGGAGCTCGACGTACCACGGTTCGCCACCCCCGAGGAGTTTCGCGCCGCCGTCCGGCGTTTCATGCTTCACTCAACCAGCCTCGTGGATATCTCAGACGTGCGCCGCGCGCGTCGCGAGGCGCGGATCACGCTCGAGCGGCTGGCGCACGACACCGCGCTGCCGCGGTACGTGCTGCGTCAGCTCGAGTGGGGAGACTTCCGCCGGTGGCACCATGAAGGTTGGACCCGTCGCGTATGCGACGCGTACGCGACGGCCGCCGGGCTCGACCCCGCGCGCGTGCTCGCCATCGTCGAGGCGGAGCGCGCGCGCCAGATCGATGCGCCGGACGCCGCACTCGCGCCGGCGGTCCCGCGGGCGCGCCGTCGAGCGGGCCGTCTCGCCGCCGCGGCCGCCGTCTTCACGGCGGGTGTGATCGCCGGCGGCCTCGCGGTCGATCGCCTGCACAGCACGCCGGTCGCGCCGCCGCGCCGGGCCGCCACCGCGATTCCGCCGCCCGCTCCAGGTTCCACGGCGTCGGATGTGGCGCCGCGAGGAGCGAGCGGCGAGACCGATTTGCCCGTGCGCGAATCGTCCGCACCGGTGCCGGCCGGCGCCGTGCCGGTGCAGCCCCGGCCGTCGCCGCCCGAAGCGTCCGCCGACAACACGGCGCGACGCCAGCCGGAACCTTCGCGGAGCCTGCGCAAGGCGAGCGTGACAGGGTTGCCGAGTTTCTCTCCCGCGTTCTCGAGCGCAGGCAGCGCCGTCTTCTATCATCGCGACGAGGGGGCCGGGACCGCGCTGCTCAAGGCCGAGACCGACGCCTCCACCGGCGACCTGCGCGTGATCAGCCTCCTGCAGGACGGCGCGCGGAACTATCACGTGAAGCCCTCGCCGGATGGCTCGCGTATCGCCTTCGACTCGGATCGCGACGGCGAGCGCGGTGTCTATGTTGCGAACGCGGATGGATCCGAGGTCCGGCGCGTCAGCGGGCCGGGATTGGCCGCGGTGCCGAGCTGGTCTCCCGATGGAACCCGGCTCGCGTTCGTTCGCGGCGAGGCGGCCACGGCGGGTCGCGTGTGGAACCTGTGGGTGCTCGACCTCGCGTCGAACGCGAGCGTCCGCCTGACCTCCTACCGTTACGGGCAGCCGTGGGGCGCGTCGTGGTTTCCCGACGGCCGCAGGCTCGCGTACAGTCACGAGGATCGGTTGACCGTGCTGGACCTGGCCACCGGTGCGCGGCGCTTGTACCAGTCACCACGCGCGGGGCGTGTCGTGCGAACGCCCGCCGTGTCCCCCGACGGACGTCACATCGCCTTCCAGGTGCTGCGTGACGGCGCGTGGCTGCTCGATCTGACGGATGGATCGATGCAGCGTATCCTCGCCGATCCGACCGCCGAGGAGTTTGCGTGGGACGCCACGGGTCGCCGGCTCGCGTTCCACAGCCGCCGATCCGGTTCCTGGTCGGTGTGGATCATGTCGCGCCCCGCCGATCCGGCGTCATGAGCTGACCGAAGGCGTGCTATATTGCCTGCACCCTCATGAGGTTGCGGGCATTTGTGTGTCTTGCTGCGTTCGCCTGTCTCACCGCCTGCGAGCGCGCGCCCGAACCCGCACCGGCCGGCCGCGGCGACATCGTGCTCGTGCCCGACACCCAGACGTTCGAGGCGCGCGTCACGCCGAACGCGACGCTCGAGGCGATCTTTCGCACGCACCAGCTCCGTGCCGACGTTGCGGTCGCGGCGATCGAGGCCGTGCGCACCGTGTTGAGCCCGCGTATCCTGCGCGCCGACCAGCCGTACCGGCTCGTGCGGACGGTCGACGGCCTGCTGCGCCGCTTCGAGTACCGGATCGACGCGGATCGGTTTCTCCAGGTCTCCAACGTCGATCGCGATCAGCCGAATCGCTTCGACGTCCAGGTGATCGCGTACGAGAAGACCACCGAGGTTGCCGCGATTCACGCCGACATCGACAAGGAGCACCCGTCGCTCGTGGCCGCGATCGACGCGGCCGGCGGGAAGGTCCAGCTCGCGATTGGGCTCGCCGAGGTGTTCGCCGGCGACGTGGACTTCGAGAGCGATCTCCAGCCGGGCGACAGCGTCGAACTGCTGTTCGAGAAGATCTTCCGCGAGGGGGAATTTGCCGGTTACGGCAACCTGCTCGCCGCGCGGCTCAAGAACGATGGCCGCGATCTGCACGCCTACCGCTTCGTGCAGAACGGGAAGGCGGGCTACTACGACGAACGCGGGCGCTCGCTCCGGCGCGTCTTTCTCAGGTCACCGCTGAAGTTCGAAGCGCGTGTCACGTCAGGGTTCTCGTACCGCCGCCTGCACCCCGTGCACCGCAGCTATCGCGCGCACCTGGCGGTGGACTACGGCGCGCCGCACGGCGCGCCGGTCGTGGCGGTGGCATCGGGCATCGCCGTCTCGGCCGGGTACAGCGGCGGATCGGGGCTGATGGTCCGGCTGCGCCATCCGAACGGATTCGAGAGCTATTACCTTCACCTCTCGTCGCTCGGGAAGGGTGTCCGCGCCGGCACGAAAGTCGAGCAGGGACAACTGATCGGCCGCGTGGGGTCGACCGGCACCGCCACCGGTCCACACCTTGACTACCGCCTCAAGCGAAACGGCGCGTTCGTCAACCCGCTCACGATCCACCGGCGGATGCCTCCCGGCGAGCCGATCGCGGGCGGCGCGCGCGCCGCATTCGCCGCCGAGCGCGAGCGCATGATGCGCGAGCTCTCGACGACGCTCCTCGCGCGCGCCTCCGAGCCGCGCGCGCGCGACGCCGTCAAGGCCGCGCAGTAAAGGGGACAGTCACACGTTCCGCGGCCGACTGGGAAAGTGTGACTGTCCCCCTTTTCCCAAATCGCCAGATAGAATAGTCAGTCTATGGCCCTCATACGTCCCTTCAGGGCGCTGCGTCCCGCGCCCGAAGTGGCCCCGCGTGTTGCGTCGGTCCCCTATGACGTCGTCAGTACGGAAGAAGCGCGCGCGCTGGCCCACGGCAACCCCTTGAGTTTTCTCCATGTGACACGCTCCGAGATCGATCTGCCGCCCGACACCGATCCATATTCACCAGAGGTGTACGAGCAGGCGGTCCGCAATCTCGAGGAGCTCAAACGGTCGGCGCCGCTGCTCATCGAAGCGGAACCGGCGCTCTACCTCTATCGCCTTCGCATGGGCACGCACGAGCAGACCGGGCTCGCCGCCGCCTATTCGGTGGACGAGTACGACCGCGACCTGATTAAGAAGCACGAGCGCACACGCCGCGACAAGGAAGACGATCGCACGCGCCACATCACGCAGACGCGGGCCCAGACGGGCGTGGTGTTCCTGACTTACCTCGCGTCCGCCCCCGTGAACGGCATCGCCGCCCGGGTGACCGCCACCCCGCCGCTCTACGACTTCACCGCCGGCGACGGGATCCGGCACACCGTGTGGAAGGTGACCGGCGCGGAGATGAACGGCCTGGTGCAGGCCTTTGCGCAGATTCCCGTGCTGTACATCGCCGACGGGCATCATCGCGCCGCAAGCGCCGCGCGCGTCCGGTCGGCAATCAAGGGCGCGGACACGTTTCTCGCGGTCGCGTTCCCAGACGATCAGATGCAAATCCTGCCGTACAACCGCGTGGTGAAGGACCTGGCCGGGAACACGCCCGACGGCTTCCTGAAGAAGCTGAACGCGGTCGTGCCGGTGAAGGACGGGCGCCCGTCGCCGCCGCGGCCCGGGCTCGTCGAAATGTACCTGGCGGGGACGTGGCACGAGCTGGATCTGTGGAACGTCCGCCCGGCGGCGACGACCGATCGTGCCGAGACGCTCGACGTCAGTGTCCTCCAGCACAAGGTGATCGAGCCGCTGCTGAATATCCGTGACGTGCGGACGGACAAGCGGATCGATTTCGTCGGCGGCGCGCGCGGCGCCGGCGCGCTGCAGCGGCTGGTGGACGAAGGCAAGGCCGCTGTGGCGTTCTCGATGCACCCGGTGACGGTCGAAGATCTCATCGCCATCGCGGACGAGGGGGGCATCATGCCGCCCAAGTCCACGTGGTTCGAGCCGAAGCTCCGGGACGGCCTCATCGTCAACCTGATTTGATCTCGAGATGCAGTTATGAAGGTCCTCGTCGCAGACAAGTTCGAGAAATCCGGCCTCGACGGCCTGAAAGCCCTGGGCTGCGAGGTCGTGTACAACCCCGACCTCAAGAATGACGCGTTGACGGCTGCCGTTGCCGAGAGCAAGGCGGTGGTCGTGATCGTCCGCAGCACGAAGATCACCGCCGCCATGATGGACGCCGGCCAGATCTCGCTGATCGTCCGCGCGGGGGCGGGCTATGACAACGTGGACGTGCAGGCGGCATCGGCGCGCGGCATCTACGTGGCGAACTGCCCGGGCAAGAACTCACTCGCGGTGGCGGAACTGGCATTCGGGCTGATCCTCGCCCTCGACCGCCGCATCCCCGACAACGTGATCGACCTGCGCGCCGGCAAGTGGAACAAGAAGGAGTACTCCAGGGCGCGCGGGCTGCACGGGCGCAGGCTCGGCATCATCGGGTTTGGCAACATCGGCCAGGAGATGGCGCGCCGCGCCCAGGCGTTCGGGATGCACATCGCGATCTGGAGCGAGATCGGCGTCGAGGTCGATCGCTCCGGCATGCCGGTCGACATGCCGCTGCTCGTCCGGCTGCGCCCGTCCTCCGGGTACCCGGTGGAGCCGTTCGCCGAGGTCTGCGAGACGCCGGAGGAAGTGGCGGAGAAGAGCGACATCCTCACGGTGCACGTCGCGGCGAACGATCGCACGCGCCGGATGATCAACGCCAACGTGCTGAACCGCCTCAAACCGGGGTCGTTTTTCCTGAACACCGCGCGCGGCGAGGTGGTGGACTACGCGGCGCTCGCCACCGCGGTCAAGGAGCGCGACCTGCGCGTCGCGCTCGACGTCTACGACAAGGAGCCCGCGGCGGCGCAGGCCGACTTCGACGATCCGATCGTCAAGCTGCCCAACGTCTACGGCACGCACCACATCGGCGCGTCCACCGACCAGGCGCAGGAGGCGATCGCCGAAGAGACGGTGCGGATCATCCGGACGTACCTCGAGACCGGCCGCGTGCTGAACGTCGTGAACCTGTCGCGGCAGACACCGGCGAGCCACGTGATGGTGGTGCGCCACCGCGACGAGCCGGGCGTGCTCGCCCACGTCTTCGACGTCCTGCGGGACAGCCACGTCAACGTGCAGGAGACGGAGAACATCATCTTCACGGGAGCGCGGGCAGCCGTCGCCAGGATCAACCTGGACGGCCACCCGACCGACGATCAGCTGCGTCGCATCAGGACCGGCAACCCGAACATCTTCGACGTGCAGGTGGTGCCGCTCGGCGCCCCCGCCGCGTCATACCAGCTCGCCAGATCCCTGAGCACCTGGTAAGGAGTCAGTCATGGCCACGACCACCACCCGCATCTTCAACTTCGCGGCGGGCCCCGCCGTCCTGCCCCTGCCGGTGCTCGAAGAGGCGCAGCGCGATCTGATCGCGCTGCCCGGCGTCGGCATGTCCGTCCTCGAAATCAGCCATCGCTCGAAGACGTTCGACGAGATCGTCCAGTCGTGCGAGAAGGACATCCGCACGCTGGCCTCGATCCCGGACAACTACCACGTCCTGTTCCTCCAGGGGGGCGCGAGCCTGCAGTTCTCGATGGTGCCGATGAACCTGCTGCCTCCCGGCGGCAGCGCCGACTACATCGTCACCGGGGCGTGGTCGCAGAAGGCGGTGAAGGAAGCCAGGCGCGTGGGCGCCGTCAACATCGCCGCGACGACCGAGGCGGAGAACTTCACGCGCATCCCCCGGCAGGACGAGATCGCGCTGTCGAAGGGCGCGGCGTACGTGCACTACACGTCGAACAACACGATCTTCGGCACCCAGTGGCGGTACACGCCGGACCTTGGCGACGCGCCCGTCGTGTGCGACACCTCGTCGGACATGTTCAGCCGTCCGATTGACATCGCCGGGCACGCGCTCGTCTACGCCGGCGCGCAGAAGAACCTCGGTCCCTCTGGCGTGACGCTCGTGATCATCCGCGACGACCTCGTCAAGCGCTCCCCAGCCACGCTGCCGACGATGCTCAACTACGGCGTGCATGCGGAGAACAGGTCGCTGTACAACACGCCCAACACGTTCGGGATCTACCTGATGCGGCTGATCATGAAGTGGCTGCTCGGCCAGGGAGGGCTCGCGGCGATCGAGAAGGTGAACGAGCGAAAGGCCGCGAAGCTGTACGCGGAAATCGATCGCACGGGTTTCTACCGCGGACATGCGCAGAAAGACAGCCGCTCGCGCATGAACATCACGTTCAGGCTGCCGAACGAGGAGCTCGAAAAGAAGTTCGCGAAGGAGGCCACGGCGGCCGGGCTGGACGGCTTGAAAGGCCACCGCTCGGTGGGCGGGATCCGCGCGTCTGTCTACAACGCGTTCGCCGAAGCCGGGATCGACGCGCTCGTCGCGTTCATGCAGGAGTTCGAGCGACAGAACGGGTAAGGGAGATAAGGGGGACAGTCACACTTTCCGAAGCAGCGGCCCAGGAAAGTGTGACTGTCCCCCTTATCTGCTACAATTAGAGTTTCGGCCAAACTGCTGGAGGGCAGCTAGTGCTGGTTTCGCTTGCTATCGCGCTATTCGTGTCGACCGTGGTCACCCAGATCGCGGTGTACAGCACCACAATTTACCTGCACCGTACGGTCACGCACCGCGCGGTGGTGCTCCATCCGCTCGCCGCGTGGGTGTTCCGCCTGTGCATCTGGCTGACCACCGGCATCGTGCCGCGTGAATGGGTGGCCGTGCACCGGAAGCACCACGCGTTTACCGACGAGGAAGGCGATCCGCACAGCCCCAAGATCGAGGGCTTCTGGAAGGTCCAGCTGGGCAACATCTATTACTACCTGCGCGAGCTGAGGGACCCCGAGCTCGTGCCCAAGTACGCCCGCGATATGCCGCCGGACCGTTGGGATCGGGCGCTGTTCGACCACGGCACGCTCGGGCTGGTCATCGGCATCGCGACGCTCGGCTTCACGATCGGCTGGGGCTGGGGGCTTTTCGCGGCGGCGCTGCACGGGATCATGTACATCTTCGTGCTCTCCTCCTCGATCAACGGCCTCTGCCACTACGCCGGCTATCGCAACTTCGCGAATACGGCGACCAACATCCGATTCATCGCGTGGCTGACCGGCGGCGAGGGTCTGCACAACAACCATCACGGATATCCGCGCAGCCCGAAGTTCAGCTTCCGCCGCGGCGAGATCGATCCGGCGTGGCCCGTCATCAAGGCGCTGACGCTGATGCGCCTCGCGCACCCGTACAAGACGATCGAACAGGCGCACGCCCAGGCTACCGCTCAAGGCTAGACATGCTGAGGGGCGCCAGGCGCACGAGCGGCGCCCCTCAGGCATGAACCCCGCGCTCGTCGCCTTGCTGGCCGCATTCGCGGCGCAGCCGGTTTCTCCAACCCAGCTTCGCGGAGTCATCGTCGACGTGACCGGCACCTCTGTCGCGGGGGCCAGCGTCTCGTCCGACGGACGCAGCGTCGCCACCGACGCGCGTGGCGCGTTCAGCCTGGACGCCGGCGGACCCGAAGCCACGCTCACGGTGCGCGCGCAGGGCTATGCCGACTACGCGGCGCGCGTTCGCGCGCCCGCCGTCCTGCGCATCGTGCTGCAACCGGCCGGCATCGCCGAATCGCTCACCGTCACAGCGGCGCGATCGCAGGAGCGGCTCGCGGCGACCGCGACGGCGACTGCCGTCCTTCCCGCCAGCATCCTGCTGACCTCTGCCGCGCTCACCGCCGATGACGCGCTGCGCAGCGTGCCCGGGTTTTCCCTGTTCCGCCGCTCCTCTTCGCGCGTGGCAAACCCGACGACGCAGGGCGCGAGCTTGCGCGGGCTCGCGGCCTCCGGCGCCAGCCGCGCGCTCGTGCTGGCCGACGGTGTGCCGATGAACGATCCGTTCGGCGGATGGATCTACTGGAACCGCGTGCCGCAGGCGGCGATCGATCGCATCGAGGTGGTACGGGGCGGGAGCGCCGAGCTGTACGGCCATGAGTCGATCGCGGGAACGATCCAGGTCCTCACTGTGGATCCGGCGGCCGGCACGCTGCGGGCAGGTGTCGAGGCGGGACAGGGCGGGATGGCACGGGGCACCGTCTATGGCGGAATCCGTGTCGCGGCGTGGAGCGCGTTTGCAGCCGGCGAGCGATTCGTGCTCGATGGATTTCCCGTCGTGGCGCCCGATGACCGCGGCCCGGTGGACATCGATGCCGGCGTGAAATACTCGAGCGCCCTCGCCTCGATCGAGCGCCGGGCGGAGCGGTGGTCGCTCGCCGTGCGCGCCGGCGCGCTGGACGAGGACCGCTCGAACGGCACGCCCCTTCAGCGCAACGACACGAACCTTCGGAGCGTCTCGGCGCGCGCGCGCGGGACGGGCACTGCCGGCGCGTGGGCCGTCGCGGCCTCCGGCGGCACCGTGGACTACGACCAGTCGTTCAGCGCCGTACGCGCCGGCCGCGCGGCGGAAATGCTCACGGCGCGGCAGCGCGTCGCGAGTGCGCACCAGTCCGCGTCTGTCCAATGGACCTCCGCCTGGAACCGCCACTGGCTGACGGCGGGAGGCGACCTGGCGCGCGTGGTCGCGACGCCGCACGGCGAGCCCGAAGTGTCGCAGCGCGACTACGCGGCGTACGCGCAGATATCCACCCGCCCTTCGCCCCGGCTGACGATCGCGGCGGGTGCCCGTGCGGGCGCGTGGTCCACGGGGCCGGCGGGAGTCGAGCGCCGCCAGCGGGTCTATGTCATGCCGCGCGTATCGGCGGCATGGTCGGCCGGCGAGCACGTCTCGGTGCATGCCTCGTGGACGCGGCCGGGGCGCACGCCGACGTTGAACGAGCTCTATCGCGACTTCCAGGTCGGCAACACGACCACCTTCGCGAACGGCCGGCTGACACCCGAGCGGGCGGGTGCGTTCGAGGGGGGAGTGCTGCTGCGCGCGCCTCGCGGATCGGCGCGGCTCGTGGGCTTCTGGACCAAGTTGGGCGATGCGATCACGAACGTGACGCTTGACGTCGCGGCCGGGCGCATCAGTCGCGAGCGCCAGAACGCCGGTCATATCCGCGCGCGCGGTCTTGAGCTCGAGGGCGAGTGGCGGCCATCGGGCTGGACCGCCCTCGCCGCCAGCGCGGCGTTGCTCGACTCGCGGTTCACCGGCGGCGTCGAGCCCGGTCTCACGGGGCGTCGCGTCCCGCAGGTGCCGCGCTGGGTCGCGGCCGCGTCGTTGCGGCTGACGCCGGGACGCGCCGTTGCCACCCTTGACGTGCGCTCCACGGGCGCGCAGTTCGACGATGATCGCAACCAGTTCGTGCTGAGGCGCGCGACCGTCGCCGATCTGTATGCGGGAGTCGCGCTGCGGCGGATCCAGCCGTTCGTGGCCGTGGAGAACGTGTTCGATGCGGAGGTCGACGTCGGCCGGACGCCGGTCAGGACGATCGGCACCCCGCGGACCGCGCGCGCCGGCGTGCGGTTCTATGTCCCCTGAAATCGCGTCGAGAACCCTGAACCCTGAACCCTGAACCCTGAACCCCACTCCGGCACCACCCCCGGCCTCGGCCCGCGTCGCCGCCTGCGGCGACGTCGCCGGCGGTGGCGCTGTTCGGGGACGATCTCGTCGCCGGCCGCTTCGCGGACACCGCGCCAGTGCTGCACGGCCTCGGGATACTGGCCGTGAATGTCCATCCAGGTCATCGCGTCGGCGAACGTCGACCGGTGCATGAGCGACCGCTGCGCGCGCGGCGAGGGGGGCTGCTCGGCGAGCCGCGACTGCAGCGCCAGGATGTGCCGGAGATGCTCGACGTCGCCGCGCGCGATCGGCAGCATGCCGAGCGAGAGGCGCGGCGGCTTCGGCGGCCGGGCGCGAGGGGTCTCCCCTTCCGGCTCCTCGTGCCGGCGGCGCGGCCGGCGGGACATCATCCCGAGCGGCGCGAGCAGCGACCCGATCAGAATCGGGTTCGTGAGCGTGTCGGGGGCGGAGGTGAAACGCGCGCGGTACTCGTCCAGCTCCTCCAGGGACTGCCACACCTCGTCGGGCGGATCGACCAGCTCGGGGCTGATGTGGCGCAGCAGGTCCACGTCCGCCAGCCGGCGGAAGATGCGTTCCGACGCGCCTGAGCGCAGGATCTTGTAGTACTCCTCGAGCATGCGCGCCGGCGACGCCTTGGTGATCTCGGCGCCGTGTCTCGCGACGGCATCGAGGCTCGCGGGGTCGATCGAAAAATCCAGCCGCTCGGCGAGCACAACGGCGCGCAGCATGCGCACGGGGTCCTCGAGGAAGCGCTCGTTCGGATCGCCGATGCTCCTGAGCACGCGGTTCCGCAGGTCCGCCATCCCGCCGACGTAATCGATGATCGAGAACGTCTCGATGTCATAGAAGAGAGCGTTGACGGTGAAGTCGCGGCGGAACGCGTCTTCCTCGGGCGTTCCGAACGTGTTGTCGCGGTGGACCAGCCGGTGATCGGCTGCGGGGGCGGCCGTCGCATCCGGCATCGGCATCTCCCCCGGCTCCGCCTTCCTGCGGAAGGTCGCGACCTCGATCACCTTGTTCGGGCCGAACCGGACGTGCGCCAGGCGGAAACGGCGGCCGATGATCCAGCAGTTCCGGAACAGCCGCTTGACCTCGTACGGGTGCGCGGAGGTGCCGACGTCGTAGTCTTTGGGGTGCCGGTCGAGGAGCAGGTCGCGGACGCTGCCGCCCACCAGATACGCGAGATGGTTGTGCTGTTTGAGCCGGTAGAGAACCTTGAGCGCGTCCGCATCGATGGCGCGTCTCGAGATCGTGTGCTCGGAGCGCGGCACGATGAGCGGATCGACCATCGGATTCGATTATAGGGTACGATGCCGATCATGCGGAGAAGCGCAGCGGCCCTGCTGGCGGCCGTGGCCCTGTCTCATCCAACGGCCGCCTGGGGCGCGGACGTGCTGGCCGCCGCGCGGCAGGCGTACAACGAGGGCCATTACGACGCCGCCATCCAGTCGGCCCGAGCCGCGGCGGAAGACGAGAAATCCGCGACCGACGCGCGCGTCGTCCTCGGCCGCGCCCTGATCGAGCGGTACCGCCAGACGGGCCGCCCAGAGGACCTCGCCGAGGCACGCCAGGTGCTCGTCACGTCGGGCGGAACCGCGCTGGCGGAACCTCTGAGATCGGAATGGCTGGTTGGCTCGGCGCAGGCGCTGTTCTTCGAGGGGGCGTTCGGCGCTGCGGCCACGCTGTTCACCACGCTCATCGACGACCCCCGGGCCGCCGCCACCGTTCCGGGCGGGCGCGAGCGGTTGCTGGACTGGTGGGCGACGGCGTCCGATCGCGCCGCGCAGGCGCGGGACGGCCACGCCCGCAAAGCCGAGTACTCGCGACTGGACGCGCGGCTCGAGCAGGAGCTCGAACGCGACGGGTCGCTCGGCACCGCCGCGTACTGGCGCGTGGTGGCCGCGCGGGGCGCCGGCGATCTCGATGCGGCGTGGGACGCGGCGATGGCCGCGTGGGTGCGCGCGCCGCTCGCGCACGACCGCGGCGCCGAGCTGCGCGCGGACCTCGAGCGGATCGTGACGCAGGCGCTGATCCCCGAACGCGCGCGCCGCAACGGGCAGGACCCGGAGAAACAGGCCGCCGCGCTGCGCGATCAGTGGGAAGAATTCAAGAAGCGCTGGTCAAACAAATAGACCACCGCGCTAGCCTTTCGCTTCCTTCCAGTTCTCCCCGATTCCCACATCCACCGTCAGCGGCACGTTGAGCGCCACCGCGTGCTCCATGCGCTCGCGGACGACGGCGGCGACCTCTTCTGCGGCCCCGTGTGCGGTCTCCAAGAGCAGCTCGTCGTGCACGGTGAGGATCATGCGCGCCGGCAGGCCGGCGCCGCGCACGGCGGCGTGAACGTCGATCATCGCGCGCTTCAGGATGTCGGCCGCGCTGCCCTGGATCGGCAGGTTCACGGCGACGCGCTCGGCCGCCGACCGGACCTGCCCGTTGCGCGACGTCAGCTCCGGGACCAGCCGGCGCCTTCCGAACATGGTGCGGACAACGCCCGTCCGGCGCCCCTCCTCGAGCGTGGCGTCGATGAACTGCCGCACCGACGGAAAGCCCGCGAAGTACGCGTCGATGAACGCCTGCGCCGCCGCCTGGGGCACGCCGATGTCTTTCGCCAGCGTGAACGCGGTCTTCCCGTAGAGCAGCGCGTAGTTGATGATCTTCGCGCGCCGCCGCAGCTCGAGCCTGCCGAGCCCGCTGTCGGCGCCGAACACCTTGAGCGCCGTCCGGTCGTGGATGTCCTCGCCGTTGCGGAACGCTTCGACCAGCGCCGCGTCACCGGAAAGGTGCGCCAGCACGCGCAGCTCGATCTGCGAGTAGTCGGCGCTGATGAGCACGTGCCCCGGGTCGGCCACGAACGCCGCGCGGATCTCGCGCCCCAGCTCGGTCCGGATCGGGATGTTCTGCAGGTTCGGATCGCTGCTGCTCAACCGCCCCGTGGCGGCCACCGCCTGGTTGAAGCAGGTGTGCACGCGACCGGTGTGCGGGTGGATGAGCTGCGGGAGCGCGTCGATGTAGGTGCCTTTCAGCTTCATCAGCGCGCGCCACTCGAGGATCATGCGCGGCAGCTCGTGCGCCAGCGCCAGCTCCTCGAGCACTTCCACCGCCGTTGAGGGCGTCTTCGACTTCCCGGTGCGCTTCAGCGCGGGCAGCTGCAGCTTGTCGAACAGGATTTCCGAGAGCTGCTTGGGCGAGTTGATGTTGAATTCGCCGCCCGCGACCTCGAAGATCTGCGCGCTGCGCGTCGCCAGCTCCTGCTCCACCCGCTGCGCCTGCGACGCCAGGCGCGTCGCGTCCACGCGGATGCCCGCCTGCTCGATGTCCACGAGCACGGGAATGAGCGGCAGCTCCAGGGTCCTGTAGACCCCGTCCAGCGATTCCTTCTCCAGCAGCCCGCGCAGCATCGGCGCGAGCTGCGCGGCCAGGTCCGCGCGCTCCGCGGCGTAGTCGAGCGCCGCGTCCGGCGGCAGCGAGGCGATCGACACGGACTTCGCGCCCCTCCCGCACACGTCTTCCTCGGAAAGCGCCTTGTAGCTCGCGTGCTCGAGCGCGAGGTCCTCCAGGCGGTGCGCCGACCGCGTCGCGTCGATCAGGTAGCTGGCGATCATCGTGTCGGTCTCGAGTCCCCGCAGCGTGACGCCGTGGCGCGCGAGCACGATCGCGTCGAACTTGAGGTCGTGTCCCACCTTGCCGACGCTCTCGTCCTCGAGCACCCGGGCGAGCGCGCCCATGGCCGTCTTCATCGAGACGCACGCGGTGTCCGAGAGCGCCTGGTGCCCGACCGGAACGTACTCGCCGGTCCGAGGCGCGGTCGAGAAGGCAATGCCCGCGACGCCGGCGTACATCGGGAACGGCCTGTCCGGTACCACGCGCAGCGCGAACCGCCCGGCGGCGCGCAGCCGCTTCGCGAGAGCCTCCAGCCCCTCCAGCGTGTTCACGATGCGGTAGCTCTTGTCGATCGTGGCGGCCGTCGGCGCGTACTCGGCGACGATCGTGCGGAAACCCATCGCGTTGAACAGCTCGAAGCAGCGCTCGCGCGACGCGCCGCGGTACCGCAGGTCGTCCGGGCGGAACTCCACCGGCACATCGGTGCGGATCTTCGCCAGCTCCCTGCTCTGCCGCGCCGATTCGGCGTTGGCGAGCAGCGCCTCCCGATAGCGTTTCTGCGGGATCTCCGCCGCGTGCTCGAGCAGGCGCTCGAGCGAACCGTACTGCACGATGAGATCGCGGGCCCCCTTCTCGCCGATCCCGGGCACCCCCTTGATGTTGTCGATCGTGTCTCCCATCAGCGCGAGCACGTCCACCACGTGCTCCGGCGCGACGCCGAACTTCTCCGTCACGCCCGACGCGTCGTACCACGTGCCTTCGTCGCGCGGGTTGTACACGCTGAGGCCCGGCCGGACGAGCTGAAAGAAATCTTTGTCCATCGTGACGAGCGCCACCTCGAACCCCGCCGCGAGCGCCTTCTCCGCCAGCGTCCCGATGACGTCGTCTGCTTCGTACCGCTCGGAGGTGAGGATCGGCACGCCCAGCGCCTCGCACGCCTCGTGGACCATCGGGATCTGCTCGGCCAGCTCGTCGGGCATGGGGGCGCGATTGGCTTTGTAGTCCGCGACCAGGTCGTCGCGGAACGTGCGCCCCGGCAGGTCGAACGACGCGGCGATGTATTCCGGCGCGTGCTCCTTCAGGAGCCTCCGCAGCATCGTCACGAAGATGTACACCGCGTTGGTGGGGCGACCCTGCGCGTTGCGGAGGAAGCCTCCCTCCGCAGTGCGGATCGGCGCGTGGAACGCGCGGTACATCTGCGAGCTGCCGTCAATGAGGTAGATGCGTGGCACCGGAACAGTCCATTCTTATATTATTCGACTGATGCGCAGGACGCGCCGCGCCGCACCGATCGCTCTCGTCATCGCCTGCCTCGTCCTCCTCGTCGCCGCGTCCACCATCGACTGCGCCGGCGGCGCCGGGCGGCGCTTCGGCCGGCAATACGAATACGAGGAAGACGTCACGCTCAGCCTCGACGGTTCCGCCGTCGTCACGATCAATGCATCCATTCCCGCGCTGGTGGCGCTGCACGGGATGGCGCTGCCGGTCAACAGCCGCACGCGGATCGACCGCGACGATGTGCGGGCGCAGATTGAATCGCCGGTGTACGACGTCACGCGCGTGAGCCGCACCTGGCGCCGCCGCGGCCGGCGCTTCATCCAGATCCGCCTCGACGTTCCCGACGTCCGGCGGCTGCCCGAGGCGCCGCTGTTCGACCGGGCGCGCTATGACCTGGCGACGCGGGAGGGCGGATCGGTCTTCCGGCAGCGCGTCGGCGGCGGAAAACGTGCCGGCGTGCCGGAGGCGAACTGGGATGGATCGGAGCTGGTCGCCTTCAAGCTCCACCTGCCGAGCCGCATCTTCCACCACAACGTGCGCGACATCGAGACCAGGCAGACGGGCGAAGTGGAGCGCGGCAACATCGTGCGCTGGGAGCAGCGGCTCTCCGATCGGCTGGCGGGCGTCCCGGTGGAGATGGAAGTCCGCATGGACAGCGAGTCGATCCTGAACCGGACGCTCTGGTTGTTCGCGGGGGCGTTTGGCGCCGCGATGTTCGCGCTCGCGATGGCGATCTGGTGGGTGGTGCGCCGCGGCCGCGGAAGATCTATAGCGCCACGATCGTCACAATCCCTGCCGCAATCATGACGATCTGCCGCACGGCGCTCGTCTCTTCCATTCCGCGGTGCAGGTGCGGGATGAGATCGGCCATCGCCACGTAGAGGAAGTTGCCCGCCGCGAACCCGAGCACGTAGCCGAGAAGCGACGGCGTCGCCCCGGCGAACGTCAGCATCATCCCGGCGCCGGCCACGCTCGCCAGTCCCGCCACCAGGTTCAGCGCGAGCGCCCGCCGGCGCGAATAGCCGGCCGCGAGCAGGATCGCGACGTCTCCCACCTGCTGCGGCACCTCGTGCGCGGCGATCGCCAGCGCCGTCGTGATGCCGAGCGGAAGCGATACGACGACGGCCGCGGCGATCACCGCGCCGTCCACCAGCGCGTGGAACGCGTCGCCAAGGACGACGAGCGTCGCCGTGCTCCTGTGCACCTGGCAGTCCGCCGTGTCGTGGCAGTGACGCCACAACACCAGCTTCTCGAGAATGAAAAAGGTGAAGATGCCGACGAGCAGGCTTGCGAAGACGGCAGTCGGCGTGCGGCTCTCGAGCGCCTCGGGAAGAAGCCCGAGCAGCGCCGCGCCAAGCAGCGTCCCCACCGCGTAGCTGATGAGCGAGGGCAGCACCCGCGAGCGGTTCTTTTCTCCGACGAGCAGAAACAGCGAGGCGACGAGCACGCCGCCGACGCTTCCAAGCGCGCTCAGGCCGAGGGTGGCTGCGATGCGCATTGACGAATGATACATGTAGTGGGCAGTGGACAGTGGGCGGTGAGCGAGGTCAGAGGCCAGAGGTCGGGGGCCAGGTACGACTGTGGTACAAACTTGGCGTCATGGCAACACAACCTGTCGCAATCATCACGGGCGCGACGTCCGGGATCGGCCGCGCAACCGCTTTGCGTCTGACTGGCGATGGATACGCGGTGCTCGCCGTCGGGCGTGACGAAACGGCGCTTGGAGAAGTCGAACGGGCGATTCGCCAGCAGGGGGGCGTCTGCGCCACGCACCGCGCGGACGTCGTGGCCGCCGATGCGCCGGCCGGGATCGTCGCCGCCGCGACAGGCCGATTCGGCGCGCTCGACGCGCTGGTGAACGCGGCCGGCATCATCGGCTCGGGGACGGTCGAGAACACCCCCGACGAGGCGTGGGACCGCATGTTCGACATCAACGTGCGGTCGCTCTTTCGCCTGACGCGCGCGGCGGTGCCGCACCTGGCCGCACGGCGCGGCGCGGTGGTCAACGTCTCCAGTGTCGCCGGCACCAGGTCATTCCCCGGCATCTTCGCGTATGCGGTGAGCAAGGCCGCGGTCGATCAGCTCACGCGCTGCGCCGCGCTGGAGCTCGCGCCGAAAGGGGTCCGCGTCAACGCCGTCAACCCCGGCGTGGTGGTGACCAACCTGCACCGGCGCTCCGGGATGGGAGAGGAGCAGTACGCGGCGTTCCTGGAGCGCTCGAGGGAGACGCACCCGATGGGACGAGCCGGGAACCCGGAGGAGATCGCCGAGCTGATCGCGTTCCTGGTGTCGCCGAAGAGCGGGTGGATGACCGGCGAGACGATCGCGATCGACGGCGGCAGGCATCTCACATGCGCGCGGTGACGTGGCCGACTTCAATCCCCTCTGAGCTTGAAGGCGCCTACCGGCTGATGATCCCCTCCACGTACCGCACCCCGTCGCGCTCGGCCAGCGAGCGCACCGCCTTGAAGCCGGCGGCCCGGGGCAGGTCGGCCGGCCGATAGGCGGGATCCGGCTTCGGCCCGCCGAGCAGCGCGCCGAGGCCGCCGCGGGGCACGGCATCCACGACGATGCAGCGCCCGCCGGAGCGGAGCAGGCGCGCCACCTGCGCGACGATCGTCACGCGTGCCTCGGGCGCCACGTCGGGCAGCACCGCGTTCACGATCGCGACGTCGAACGCCCCATCGTCGAAGGGCAGCGCCTCGTACGACGCGCGCTGCAGCTCCAGCAGCACCCCCTCGCGGTCCGCCGCGAGCTTGGCGCGGGCGACCCCCTCGTCGGATTCGTCCACGCCGCAGGCGCGGCCCGTCAGACCCACTTTTCCCCCGAGGGCGGCCAGCAGCGCGCCGTCGCCGGCGCCGAGCTGAAGGAGCCGGTCGCCCATCTTGAGGCCGATCATGGCGAGCGCGAACGCGTGCGGATCGCCGCCCCTGCGAAGAAAGCGCATGAACCCCTGATGATATAGTTGGGCATGTGAAAGCACCAGTAAACATCGCGCCCGCGTCGGGCAAACTCGGCATCATGCTCGTGGGCCTTGGCGCGGTCAGCACCACCTTCATCGCCGGCGTGCACGCGGTTCGCCGCGGCCTCGCACAGCCGATCGGCTCTCTTACTGAACTCGGCACCATCCGTCTCGGGAAGCGCACCGAAGGCCGCTCGCCGGCCATCCGGGAGTTCGTGCCGCTCGCCGACCTGAACGACCTGGTGTTCGGCGCGTGGGACATCTTCGAGGAGAACTGCTACGAGGCGGCGAAGACCGCCGGCGTGATCGAAGCGGGACTGCTCGAGCAGATTCGCCCCGACCTCGAGAGGATCAAGCCCTGGCCCGCGGTGTTCGATCGCCGCTACGTCAAGCGGCTCGATGGCCCGAACGTCAAGAAGGGAAAGAACAAGCGCGACCTGGCGGAGCAGGTCCGCGCCGACATCCGGAATTTCAAGGCGGAGCACAAGCTCGATCGCCTCGTCATGGTGTGGTGCGGCAGCACCGAGGTCTTCATGAGGGAGGCGCCGGTCCACGCCTCGCTGGCCGCATTCGAGAAGGGGCTCGAGGCGAGCGACGACGCGATTCCCTCGAGCATGATTTACGCGTACGCCGCCATCAGGGAAGGCATCCCGTACGCGAACGCGGCGCCGAACCTGAGCGGCGATGTTCCAGCCCTCACCGAACTGGCCGCGCAGACCGGCTCGCCCCTGGCGGGCAAGGACCTCAAGACCGGCCAGACGCTGATCAAGACCATCATCGCGCCCGGACTCAAGGCGCGCCTGATCGGCGTCAACGGCTGGTACTCGACGAACATCCTCGGCAACCGCGACGGCGAAGTGCTGGACGATCCCGAGTCGTTCAAGACGAAGGAAGAGAGTAAGAAGTCCGTCCTCGACTACATCCTCCAGCCGAAGCTCTATCCGGACCTGTACAAGGACATCTGCCACCTCGTCCGGATCAATTACTATCCGCCGCGCGGCGACAACAAGGAAGGCTGGGACAACATCGATATCTTCGGCTGGCTCGGGTACCCGATGCAGCTGAAGATCAACTTCCTGTGCCGCGATTCCATTCTCGCGGCGCCGATCGTGCTCGACGTCGCGCTCTTCCTCGATCTCGCGAAGCGCGCCGGCATGAGCGGCATCCAGGAGTGGCTGTCGTTCTACTTCAAGAGCCCGGTGCACGCGCCCGAGCTGTACCCCGAGCACGATCTCTTCATCCAGCTCATGAAGCTGAAGAACACCCTGCGCTACATGAAGGGGGAAGAGCTGATCACGCACCTCGGGCTCGAATACTACGATTAGGTCGCTGTGATGCCGTCATCGCCCGACAAGCTGCAGCCCGCCCTGCTCGGCGGCGCGTTCATCGGCGTGCTCTCCGCGCTGCCGTTCGTGTCGTACGTGAACGCGTGCTGCTGCCTGTGGGTGCTCGTCGGCGGCCTGCTTGCGGCGTGGGTGATGCAGCAGAACCATCCGTACGCGATCACCACCGCGGATGGCGCGCTCGTCGGACTGCTCGCCGGGGTCTTCGGCGCGCTCGTCGCGACGGTGGTCTCGCTGCTGATGGCGCCGTTCCAGCGACAGCTCGATCTCTACATGTGGGGGCGGATGTCGCAGATGATGCGCGACGTCCCTCCCATCGTCGAGCAGATGATGGAGCAGCGGCGCAGCGGCCCGGCCGTGAACCTCATCGCCGCGGCCGCCGGGCTGGTGATGGCGCTCATCATCTATCCGATTTTCGCGCTGCTCGGCGGCTTGCTCGGCGCCGCGCTGTTCAGGAAGAGCGCGCCTCCGCCCCCGTTCACGGCGCCCGTCTCGCCGGCCGACCTCCCTCCCGCCCCCTAAGGGTTCAGCCCGGCCGGACCGATAATCCCGGAGAAATTGTGTGAATTGAGGGATGTGAGGGCCCGTTGAGGACACGCCTGCTTTTCGCCGGCTTCGCGCTGGCGGCCACTGCCGTCCTTGCAGGGCAGTCGCGCCCGCTGCAGCCGCTGCTCGTCGTCCGCCTGTCGGACGGGGCGCGTGGCGTCCAGGGATCCCAGGGTGCCGACGCGCAGGCGCAAAGCCCGGTGCGCCCCTCGCCGCTTCCGCCGATGCCCGTCGCGCGCCTCGACCCGACCGGCGCCAACGCGACGCTCGACGCGGTCCGCCCGCTGTCGCTCCGTTTCGCCCAGCCCATGCCGCTCCGCGACGTCCTCCTCCTCCTGGTGCGCGACACCGGCCTGAGCCTCGTCACCGAGCCGGGCGTCGAGGGCACGTTCGTCGGCGAGCTGTCCGGCGTGACGCTGCGGCAGGCGCTCGACCTGGTGCTCCAGCCGCACGGGTTCGAATACAGCGTCGAAGGAAACGCGATTCGCGTGTACCGCCGGCGCACCGGGACGCGCATCTTCGATGTCAACGTTTCCGCCGTGAAGCGCCGCGGCAACGGCGCGCTCTCGACGTCATCGTCGCTGCGCCGCGACGCCGGGAACGGCAGCCGCGCCGGCGTGGAGTGGACGGCGGACGCCGACGCGTTCGAGGAAGTCGCGCGCGGCATCCAGTCGCTCCTCTCGCCGCAAGGGCGGTTCGCCGTCGATCGTCGCGCGGGCGTCGTCCAGGTGACCGACTACGAGGATCGCATCGACCGCGTGGCGGTGTACCTGGAGAGCGTCGAGCGCCGCCTCGTGCGGCAGGTGGATATCGCAGCGCGCGTGGTGGAAGTCACGATGACCGATCCTCCGGCCGGAGGCGTGGACTGGCCGGCGGCGATTGCGAAGGCGCAGGTCACGTCCGCGTCCGGCACCGTCACGCTCGACTTTGACGCGTTCATGAAAGCGCTCGCGGAGCAGGGCAGCGTGTCGGTGCTCGCCAGCCCGCGCGTGAAGGCGCTGCACAACGAGCCCGCCGTGATGCGCGTCGGCCTGCAGGACATCACATTCGAGCGCGAAGGACCCGAGGGACGACAGGAGCACACCACCGCGGTCCTCGACGGTTTCTCGCTGGCGGTCGTGCCCCACATCTCCGCCGACGGGATGGTCACGATGAGCGTGGCGCCGAGCGTGGTACAGCACACGGGAGACGTGCGCGCGCGGGAACGGCAGAAGGCGCCCGTCACGGCGGTGAGCGAGGTGACCACGTCGGTGCGCGTCCGCGACGGCGAGACGCTCGTCCTTCCCGGGCTGCGGCGGGAGCGCGAGGCGCGGGAGGCGTCGGGCAGAGGGCTGGCGGGACTCTTCCGGCGCGCGCCGGCCCGCAAGACCTATTCGGAACTGGCGGTGCTGCTGACGCCGAAGGTGCTGTGATGTACGAGGAATACTACGGCTTCACTGAGAAGCCATTCAGCCTGACGCCGGATCCGAAGTACCTGTACAAGAGTGAGACGCACGCGAACGCGTTCGATCTCCTCCAGTACGCGATCCAGCGTCGCGAGGGCTTCGTCGTCATCACCGGCGATATCGGCACCGGGAAGACGACGCTGTGCCGGGCGATCCTCGAGCAGCTCGATTCGCGGACGTTCACGGCGCTCGTGCTGAACCCGTTCATCACCGAGGAGGACCTCCTCAGGATCGTGCTGCAGGACTTCGGCGTGGTCTCGCGCGAGGAAGTGAAGCGCGGCAGGCTCCTCGGGGTGACGAAGCAGGAGCTGATCGACACGCTCAACGAGTTCCTGCTGTCGCTCCAGCCGATCGGCGCGCGCGCGCTGCTGATCATCGACGAGGCGCAGAACCTCCCGAACCGGCTGCTCGAGCAGATCCGCATCCTGTCGAACCTCGAAACCGAGAAGGAGAAGCTGCTCCAGATCGTCCTCGTGGGGCAGACGAATCTGCAGGGGGTGCTGCGCTCGCCGAACATGCGGCAGCTCGATCAGCGCGTGTCGATCCGCTACGAGCTGCGGCCGCTGACGCGCGACGAGTGCGCGGCCTACGTGGCGCACCGGCTCTCGATCGCGGGGGGCGGCGCGAGCGTGACGTTCACGTCGCGCGCGCTCGACCTGGTGCACCGGTTCACCGGCGGCACGCCGCGCCTGATCAACCTGTTGTGCGATCGGTCGCTCCTGGGCGGGTTTTCGGAGCGCACGAACCGGATCACGCCAAGTCTGGTGAAGCGCGCGGCGTCGAGCCTCGATCTGCGGCTCGCGCCGGTGGCGTGGGCCGCGTGGCTGCGCCGGCGCGCGGCGTTCCTGGTCGCGAGCGCCGCGCTGGCGGTCGCGCCGGCGCTGTCCGTGTTGGTGCTCATGCAGGTCGGCGCGATTCCTCCGTGGGAGGAGCCAGCCCCGGTCGCGGCCGCGCCGGCGGCGCAGCCGGCCTCTGCGCCGGTCAGGACGACCGCGGTGAACGCGGCGCCCGCCGCGGCGCGACGGGCGAGTTTCTCGATCTTCGTGGGATCGTTCGAGAGCGAGGAGGACGCCGCGGCCCGCGCCCGCGAGCTGCAGCAGCTCGGCTTTAATGCCTACCGGGCCACGGTCGAGCGGGAAGACGGCTCGCGGTCGTTGCAACTTCTCGTCGGCACGTACGACAATGTCGAACGGGCGCGTGACGACGAGCGGCGCCTGCGGCAGGTGGCCGCGTTTTCCTCGGCGCGCGTCGTCCTGAACTGAGTCCCAGAGATGAGCCTGCTTCTCGATGCGCTCCGGCGGTCGCGCGGGTCGGGGCGCACGACGACCCCGCGATCGGCGCACGCCGACAACGTCCTCGCGACGCTCGGGTATTCACCGAAGCCGCCGACAAGCGGCCGCGGACCGCGCCTGACCATCTTCGCGGGCCTGGTCGTTCTGCTCGTCGCCGCCGGTGTGTGGTTGTGGCCGCAGCTGTTTCCCGCGGCGCCGGAGGCGCCGTCAACGGCGCCCGCGTCCCGGCAGGCGCGCCGTGCGGCGCCACCGTCTCCGTCGTCGTCTCCCTCGCCGTCCGCCGCGCGCCCCGCGCCCGGGACGCGGCCGTCACCGCCGCCCGGATCGCTGACGATGACGCCCGCACCTGCGCCGAAGCCTGCATCGCCGGTCGCACGGCCGCCGGCCGCGCTCGCGCCGCCTCAGCCGGCGCCGTCGGTGACGCGATCGGCCGCGTCGGCGACTCCGCCGGCCGTGGCGGTGAACCGGCCGGCGTCAGCTTCGCGTGCGCCCGCGCGCACACCTTCACGCGCACCATCGCGCGAGCCTTCGCGAGCACCCTCGCGCGAACCCGCGTCGAAAGATTTCACCCTCGCGCTCTACTACCACCGCAGCGGCGATTTCGAGCGCGCGCTGACGCATTACCGTGCGGTGCTCGAGCGCAACGAGCTGCACACCGAGGCGCACAACAATCTCGGTCTGCTGTACCAGGAGAAGGGGCTGCTGGCCGAGGCGGTCCGCGAGTTTCAGCGCGCGACCATCATCAACCCGCGATACGGCCGCGCGCACAGCAACCTTGGCGTGGCGCTCATGCGGCAGGGAAGGCTCGACGCCGCGCTCGCGGAGTTTGGCGTTGCGCTCTCGATCGACCCGCGCGACACCGACGCGCTCGTGAACCTCGCGCTCGCGCAGAAGGGCCTGCAGCGCGGCGAGGCGGCACGGACCTCGCTCCTGCGCGCGCTCACGATCAACCCGCGCCATGCCGCCGCGCACTACAACCTCGCGCTGCTCTACGACGAAGCCGGCGAGGTCTCCCGCGCCGTGGAGCACTATCGCGAGTTCCTCGATCACGCCGGCGTCGAGCACGCCCAGGTCGCGCCGGACGTCCGCGCGCGCGTCGAGTCGCTGTCCGCGCGCCTTCGCTAGATTAATCCCCGTTGGCAATGGTGAGTCATGCAGCAAAGCGCCGCGGCCGTCCGGCGCGCCCTTGAGGCATCGCCGAGAGAACACCTGCACGCAGCGAGCCTTCCGCCGTGGAGCCGGAGGCGCTACGATTGCCCGTCCACCGAGCGCCACGTCGGGGGCCATTGGGGGCACAAAGCATGGACGTGTTGAAGGTGAGCGCCAGTGACCGGGCCCGCACGGAGGCATGCGCACGGATGATGGTCAACTCGGAACCGTGGATGACGCTGCACCGATCCTTTGGTTCGGCACTCGCGGCCCTGAGCATTTGCGTCCGCCCCGACCTGAGCCCTCCTGCAGATCTTCCGGCGCTGTATAGCGGACGGCTATGACATGAAGGGGTCAGATCTAGAAAAAAGTGCGTTTTCGGGATCTGACCCCCCGTGCGCTACACTCCATTCCCTATGGCCGAGCGACCTGAAATCCACGCCCTCCTGGACGAAAAGCGGAACTTTCCCCCTTCCGACGCCTGGCGGAAGAACGCGCTGGTGAACGACCCGGCGATCTACGACCGCGCCGCGGCGGACCCGGAAGCGTTCTGGGGCGAGTTGTCAAAAGAGGTGGACTGGATACGGCCGTGGGACCGCGTGCTCGAGTGGGAGCCGCCCCACGCGAGATGGTTCGTCGGCGGCAAGCTGAACGTCAGCGCCAACTGCCTCGATCGCCACCTCCGCACGGCGCGCCGCAACAAGGCCGCGATCATCTGGGAAGGGGAGCCGGGCGAGCGCCGGACGCTGACCTACTTCGACCTGTACCGCGAGGTCAGCCGCTTCGCGAACGCCCTGAAGAGCCTCGGCGTGAAGCGCGGCGACCGCGTCGCGATCTACCTGCCGATGATGCCGGAGCTGCCGATCGCGATGCTCGCCTGCGCGCGGATCGGCGCCGTGCACAGCGTCGTCTTCGGCGGCTTCAGCTCGGAGTCGCTGCGCGATCGCATCAACGACGCGAAGGCGGTCGTGTTGATCACGGCTGACGGCGGGTACCGTCGTGGACAGCTCGTGCCGCTCAAGCAGATGGCAGACGAGGCGCTGAGCGACACCCCCTCCATCCGCCACGTCGTTGTGGTCCAGCGCCAGCCCGGCGGCACAACCTTCCCCGTGCGGATCCAGCAGGGGCGCGACCACTGGTACCACCGCCTGGTGCAGGACGTGGCGACGCACTGCGAGCCGGAGGCGATGGATTCGGAGGACCTGCTCTACATCCTCTACACCTCCGGCACCACCGGCAAGCCGAAGGGCATCGTCCACACGAGCGCCGGATACCTGCTCGGCGTGATGACGACCGCACGCTGGGTGTTCGACCTGCGAGACGAGGACGTGTTCTGGTGCACGGCCGACATCGGCTGGGTGACCGGCCACAGCTACGTGGTCTACGGGCCGCTGGCGCTCGGCGCGACCGTCGTGATGTACGAGGGAGCGCCTGACTGGCCGGCGAAGGATCGCTTCTGGGAGATCATCGAACGTTACGGCGTCTCCATCCTCTACACGGCGCCGACGGCGATCCGCGCGTTCATGCGCTGGGGCGCCGAGTGGCCGGCGAAGCACGACCTCACGAGCCTGCGCCTGCTCGGATCGGTCGGCGAGCCGATCAATCCCGAAGCGTGGATGTGGTACCACACGAACATCGGCGGCTCGCGCTGTCCCGTCGTCGATACGTGGTGGCAGACCGAAACCGGCTCGATCATGATCGCGCCGCTGCCGGGGATGACCGCCCTGAAGCCGGGGTCGGCCACGCTGCCGCTGCCAGGCATCAGCGCGGAAATCCGCAACCACGACGGCGCGCGCGTGGAGCGCGGCGGCGGCCTGCTCGCGATCACGCGGCCGTGGCCCGCGATGCTGCGCGGCATCTACGGAGACCCGGAGCGCTTCGTCCAGCAGTACTGGAACCGGTGGAAGGACAAGGTCTACTTCACGGGCGACGGCGCCCGCGGCGATGACGACGGCTACTTCTGGCTGCTCGGCCGTGTCGACGACGTGCTCAACGTGGCGGGGCACCGGATCGGCACGATGGAAGTGGAGAGCGCGCTCGTCGATCACCCGTTCGTGGCGGAAGCCGCCGTCGTCGGGCGGCCGCACGAGATCAAAGGACAGGCCGTTGCCGCGTTCGTGACGTTGAAGGAAGGGCACAAGCCGGACCCGGCGCTTGCCGAGGAGCTGCGCGAGCACGTGACGAAGAAGATCGGGGCGATCGCGCGGCCCGACGAGATCCTGTTCGCCGCGGACCTGCCCAAGACGCGCTCGGGCAAGATCATGCGCCGGCTGCTGCGCGACATCGCCGAAGGCAAGGCGCTCGGCGACACGACGACGCTGGCAGATCCGGGCGTGGTGGCGCGGTTGAAGTCGGAATACCAGGACCGCGAATAGAAGAACCTTTCCTTACTGCGCCTGCAGCCGGGCGATATCGGCGCGGTCGACGAGATAGTGGCGGCCGCGCCGCGTGGCCTTGAGCGCGCCCGATCGGATCATCCGCCGCAGCTCCCTCAACGTGCACTCGAGGAGGGTGGCGGCGGCGAGCAGCGTGACCGAGGTCGGCATCAGCGCGATGCGCTCGGTGCGGTTCCTTCCCTCCAGCTTCGCCCGCGCCACCGCGGTCTCCGCTTCCCTCATCACGGCCGCCGCCTCGAGGCCGGCGGCCTGCACCCGTTCGACCGCCACGGCCGCCGCGGTGAGCGTCACGCTCGCGCGCGACTCGCTCTTGTGATCGACCAGCACGAGCCGCTGCCGCACGGTGTCCCGGAAACGCGTCGCCAGGAGCGCCGCCTGGTCGAGCGACGTTTCCGGCAGCAGCGCCACGATCGAGTCCTCGTCGTGGCGCGCGATCCAGTCGTGCGTGCGGAAGAAGCGCCGCGCGAGAATGCCGAGGCGCTCGAGCACGCGGTCACCCACGCCGTAGCCGTGCTCGCGGTTGATCGCGGAGAGATCGTCCACGTCGAACAGAATCAGCGCGAAGGATCCCTGGTGCCGCATCGCGCGCTGCGTTTCCTGCTCCAGCGCGAGGTCGAACACCGGCCGCGCGATGAGCGTGGTCAGCGGATCGCGCACCGCGCCGTACGCCGGCGTGTCGAGCAGACGGGCGGTGAATGCGGCAAGTACATCGAGCGCCGCTCTCCGGACGAAGAGCAGCACCATCGGCCAGGGCTCCGATGTGGCGCCGATGCGGTCGTCGAGCGCGAGCTCGTCGGCGATGATGCGGCCCGCGGTTTCGGTCGCGTGGAACAGGCGTCTGGGTCCCAGCGCCTCGAGGCAAATCCTGTACAGGTCGTGGACGGCGCCGGCCCGCGGGCTGACCTCCCCGTGCTCGAGCGCGGAAAGCGTCAACGTCAGGAGGAGCGTGGCTGCCGATCGCGAGCTCTCAGGCGTGAGCGCGTCAGCGTAGAGCGCGTGCAGCTCGCTCGAGAGGTCGGATACGAGCGCCGCGTTCCGCTCCCGTAGGACTTCGATGGCCTCGCGACGCACCACCGCGCCGGGTCCCCCTTCGCTGCCGCCCGACATGCCTCATGATAACCGGAAGCCCGCTCAGCTTGCCGGAAGCCCTCGCCGCCGGCTCTAATGGGATCCACGCTCACAGCCGAGATTGGAGATCAGGATGTCCAGACGCCTGGGGATCGATCTGTCCTCCGAGGTTGTCGCGCTCGCCGACGTGCGCGAGACGCGCAACGGGCGGATCCAGCTGCGCGGCTTCGCGCTGATCGACACGGGTGGCGATGCGCTGTCGCTGGCTGCTGACCTGCGGCGCGCCAGGCGCAAGCACCGGTTTCCCGGGAACGCCGAGGTGGTTGCCTGGGCGGGCGACGCCCGCGTGGAGGCGGTCCGCGGCGCAGGGTTGGCCGTCGAACGGGTGATCACCCCCGGCGAGGCGCTCGCGCGCGTCGAGCGGATGCACCGGGCTTCGGCCCCTCCGGGGTCGAACACGGCGGTGATCGCGTTGCACGCCGGCGGCGGCGCTCTCGCAATCGTCCAGGACGGACGCGTGCGGCACGAGACGCCGCTGACCTGGTCCCCGCTGACAGCGGCGTCGCTTGGCAACCCGGATCTGCTGCGTCGTTACGCGTTTCTATCCGAACTGACCGAGCTGCTTCGCGGATCGTTTGCCGCCGCAGCGAAGCTCACCGGACGCCCGGTCACCGACATCCTGACCTGCGGCAGCCTGCCGGAACTGCGCTCGTTCACCATGCCGCTGGCCGACGAGTTCGACGTGGAGGTCGAGACGCTCGACTCGGCCGATAACATCGACGTGCGCGTCAAGGGGCCGGCGTTTGACGTGCTCCTGGATTCGATTGCGGCCATGCGCATCGCGATCGCGGCCGGCCGCCGCTGGCACGGCCAGCCCGCCATCGGCAGGAAAGTGCTCCGCGTTGCTGTTCCCTCGGGGATTGCCGCCGGTGCACTCTACGCGTTTGCGTTGTATGGCTTCGGCGGCGGGTCCGCGCCGAGCCCGCTCGAGGAGCACGCACGGGTGACCGCGCCGGCGCGTCCAGCCTCGCCGCCGCGTGCCGCCGGTCCGGCCCCCTCGCGCCCCGCGCAGCCCGCGCCACAGCAAGCGGCTGCACCGGCGACGATGGTTGCCGCTGCACCGCCTCCGGGACTCGCCCCCACAGCCACGCGCGAACCCATCGAACCCATCGAACCCGTCGAACCCATCGAACCCGTCGAACCCATCGAACCCGTCGAACCCGTCGAACCCGTCCGCCCCGCAACCTTCACCGTCACCTCGATCCTCTGGTCTGCGGAGCGGCAGTTCGCGGTCGTGGATGGCCAGGTACTCGGCGTCGGCGACACGGTGGATGGGGCGCGAATCGTGGAAATTCAACCGGACGCGGTGCTCGCGCGCGACCGGGCAGGGCGCCTGCGCCGCGCCCCGCTCAGTCGTTCGGGGCCGTCGTCAGGCGGGTTGGAATGATGTTGCCGAAGCCCGACCATAACCGTAGGATCGATCTCTTTCCAACCGCGAGGACCAGCCGTGCGCAAGAAGATTGGTGAGTGCCTGATCCAGGCAGGGCTCATCACCGAAGACGACCTGCAGTTGGCGCTCGTCGAGCACAAACGCACGGGCGAGCGCCTCGGGGCCGTCCTCGTGCGCATGGGCCTCGCGAGTGAAAAGCAGGTGACGAAGGCCCTTGCCTACCAGCTCGGCTTTCCCTACGCCAGCCTTGCCGACGAGCCGCCGGATCCGGCGGCGATCATCCTCATCCCGAGAGACGTTGCGCTCAAGCGTGTGTGCGTGGCCGTGCGCCTGGAGAAGAACCTGCTCACGGTCGCCATGTCCGACCCGCTGCTGTTCAGCCTGGTGCAGGATCTCGAGTTCCAGACTGGCTATCGCATCCGGCAGGTGGTCGCGACGCGGAGCGACATCCTCCAGGCCATCGAAACCGGGTACCCGGACAAGGCGCTCGCGAAGTACGGCGAATCGGGTCCCGCGCTCGCCGCGCAGACCAGGAGAGGTCCGGGCGTGGGTCACGCGCCGGGCGGCGGTGCGCTCGTGCGGCGCAGCGACGACGACGTGTTCGAGAGCGCGCAGGCGGCGGCCGGGAAGGAAGCCAGCAGCGACGCGGCGCCCATCATCGACCTGGTCGATCTCATCGTGAACAGCGCGATCACCAGCCGCGCCAGCGACGTCCACGTCGAGCCGATGGAGAAGGGCGTGCTCGTGCGCCACCGCCTCGACGGCATCCTCAAGGAGGTGATGGACCTCCCGAAGTGGGTGCACGAAGGGCTGGTGGCGCGCCTCAAGATCATGGCCGGCCTCGACATCGCCGAAAAACGGCTGCCGCAGGACGGACGGCTGCGCGTGAAGACGGAAGAGGGCCAGGACGTGGACTTCCGCGTCTCGACCCTGCGGACGCTCTTCGGCGAGAAGATCGTGCTGCGCGTGCTCGACCATCGAAAGGGGGCCCCGCCGCTCGAGGAGCTCGGGCTTTCCGCCCCCGCGCTCGAGGAACTCAAGCACTTCCTTCGCCATCAGCACGGCATGATCCTCGTCGTTGGCCCGACCGGCAGCGGCAAGACGACGACGTTGTCCTCGGCGCTGACGTCGATCCGCTCGGGGCGGACGAACATCATCACGATCGAGGATCCGATCGAGTACCAGATCCCCGGCGTGAACCAGACGCAGGTGAACGAGAAGGTCAGGCTGACGTTCAGCAGCGCGCTGCGCGCGATCCTGCGGCAGGACCCCGACGTCATCCTGCTCGGCGAGATCCGCGACCAGGAGACGGCGAAGATCGCGATGCAGGCCGCGCAGACCGGCCACCTCGTGCTCTCCACGCTGCACACCGACGACGCGCCGTCGTGCGTGACGCGGCTCACCGACATGGGGGTCGAGCCCTACGTCATCGCCTCCGCGCTCGTCGGCGTCGTCGCGCAGCGGCTGGTACGGCGGCTGTGCCCGCACTGCAAGCGTGTGTACACGCCGTCGCCCGACACGTTGCGGGCGCTCAACATGCCGGAAGGCGAGGCGGCGCAATTCCCGTTCTACCGCGCCGTGGGGTGCGAGCAGTGCAACCACACCGGCTACCGCGGGCGCATCGCGATCTACGAGGTGATGCGCGTGAACGACAAGCTGCGGCGCATCATCGCCTCGCGCGGCGGCGAGGACGCGGCGCGCGACGTGGCCCTCAGCAGCGGCATGCTGACGCTCGGCGAGGACGGGCTCTCGAAGGTGAAGGGCGGCATCACCACCGCCGAGGAGCTCTTGCGCGTGGTGACGGAAGTGCGCGAGATGCGCACGATCTGCCCGGGGTGCGGCGGCAGCGTCGCCATGGACTTCAACGCGTGCCCGCACTGCGGGCGCCGGCTCTCCGGCGGCTGCACGAAGTGCGGGCGGCCGCAGCAGCCCGGGTGGAACTTCTGCCCGTACTGCTCGAGTTCGGCGACGCCGAAGGCCGGCAGGCGGCTGCGCGACCAGCGGCGCGCGCTGGAACTGCCGGCGTCGAACGTGACGGAGTTCAAGAAATCCGAGAAGGCGTGACCTGCGTTCGTGAAGAATTACTACGAGCTGCTATCGATAGCCCCGGATTCCGGCGCGGACGACATCAAGCGCGCGTTCCGGCGCGAGATCGCGCGCTACCATCCTGACAAGGTCGCGCACCTCGGCCCGGAGTTCCTGCAGATCGCGGAAGGACGCGCGGCGGAGCTGACCGAGGCCTATCGCATCCTCACCGATCCGATGGCGCGCGCGCAGTACGACGGGCAGCTGCGCAAGGCGCCGGGCGAGTTCTTCACGCCGCCGCCGGCGCGGGACGTGCGCGCTCCCGCTCGCGAGCCCGAAGCCCCTCCGGCTGATGCGCCGCCGAAGGCGGCCGACCACGCTTTCAAGGAGGAGCGCGCGAACCGCGACGAGTTCGTCCGGCGCGCGGGGCTCGTCCGCTTTCGCGACGCGATGCTGCAGGCGCTCGGAGAGGTGGACGTGTTGCCCGCCGCCCGCGGCTTCGATGTGTTCGTCGCCAGGCCCCGCCGCGGACTGTTCGGCAGGCCGGGGCTGCCCCTCCGGGTGCTCGCACGGTTTGTCACAACGGTTGATGCCGCGGCGGTGGACGAAGCGTGGGGGCTCGCGCTCAAGGCCGGGTCGAGCGCGGGAAGCGCCCCGGTCGTTTTTCTGATGGGCAGTGGGATGGCGCCTCCCGCGGCGCTGGCCGCGCGCGTCGCCGACCTGCGCCGCAAGGCGCGCGGCCGCTGCCCGGTGGTCGTGCCGGTGGACGTGCGCGACTGGGAGGCGCTGGTTCCGACCGACGCGCCCTCGGGCGTGCGCGAAATCCTGGCAAAGCTCAAGAAACCAAGCTGAAACCCGGAACCCCCGAACCAGACCTCGCGTATCCTGTAGGCGATGGCTCTTATCGAAACCCACGACCTGTGGAAGACCTACGTGATGGGCGCCGAGGAGATCCACGCGCTGCGCGGCGTCAGCCTCGCGATCGAGCCCGGTGAGTACGTCGCCATCATGGGGCCGTCCGGGTCAGGCAAGTCCACGCTGATGAACCTGATCGGCTGCCTGGACACACCGTCGAAAGGAACCTACCTCCTGAACGGGAAGCTCGTGTCGCAGATGAACGATGACGAGCTGGCGCGGATCAGGAACGAGGAAATCGGGTTCGTGTTCCAGACGTTCAACCTGCTGCCGCGCGCCACCGCGCTGCACAACGTGGAGCTGCCGCTCATCTACGCCGGCGTGCCGGCAAGAGTCCGGGACACGCGCGCCAGGGAGGCGCTCGATCGGGTGGAGCTCAGCTCGCGCATCACGCACCGCCCGAACGAGCTTTCGGGCGGTCAGCGCCAGCGTGTCGCCATCGCGCGCGCGCTCGTCAACAATCCGTCCATCCTCCTTGCCGACGAGCCCACCGGCAACCTCGACTCGAAGACCGGCGAGGAGATCATGGCGCTCTTCGCCAGGCTGCACCAGGCGGGCAACACGATGATCCTCGTGACACACGAGGCCGATATCGCCGCGCACGCGGACCGCGTGGTGCACATCAAGGACGGGACAGTCGAGAAGGACGTGACACGCGCGGCTTAACGGCGCCGCGCATCGAGCCTGGGAACGGCCTCCAGCAGTCCCCGCGTGTAGGGGTGTTCAGGCGACTCGAAGACCGTGTTCGCCGATCCCATCTCCACTATTCGCCCCTGCTGCATCACCGCCACGCGATTGCAGACGTGCCGCACGAGCCTGAGATCGTGCGCGATGAACAGGTAAGTCAGGTTCAGCCGGCGCTGCAGCTCCATCAGCAGGTTGATGACCTGCGCCTGCACCGAGACGTCCAGCGCCGAGACCGGCTCGTCGGCGATCACGAACGAGGGGCTCAGCGCGAGCGCGCGCGCCAGCCCGATCCGCTGGCGCTGGCCGCCGCTGAACGCGCTGGGGTATTTCGCCGCGTCTGCCGGGTCGAGCCCCACCAGCGAGAACAGCTCCCGCACGCGCGCGCGGCGCTGCGCCTCGCTTCCCACGCGATGGATCACGAGCGGCTCCTCGACGGTCTCGCCGGCGCGCATGCGCGGGTTGAGCGAGGAGTACGGATCCTGAAAGACAATCTGCATCCGGCGGCGCGCGGCGCGCATCTCGCCGCGTGACAGCGCGAGCAGGTCGCGCCCGAGGAAGTCGATCTCGCCCGACGTCGGTTCCACCAGCCGCAGGATGCAGCGTGCTGCCGTCGTCTTGCCGCTGCCCGACTCTCCGACCAGCCCGAACGTCTCTCCCTCCTCGATCTCGAAGCTCACGTCGTCCACGGCGCGGACCGGTGCGCCGGCGCGGAAGAGACCGCCTCCGCGGGGGAAGTCCTTGGTGAGGTGGCGGACGGAGAGGAGCGGCATCAGTCCACCGCCCCCGTTCGCGTGATGCCGGCCGGCTCCAGGCCGGGTGGCTCCGCGTCAGGCGAATGGAGGTAGCAACGCACCAGTCGACTGAACCCGGGCGCGGTGAGCGCCGGCGTCGCCGCGTCGCACGGCTCGAACCGATCCGGGCATCGCGGCGCGAAGGCGCAGCCGATCGGAAACGCGCCAAGCGCCGGGACGTTGCCGGGAATCGCCGCGAGCGGGCGTCGCGGCGCGCCGCCGGGAACCGAGGCCAGCAGCCCGCGGGTGTAGGGGTGCTTCGGATCGCGGAACAGATCGCGGACCGGCGCCTGCTCGACGATCCGCCCGGCATACATCACCGCCACTCGGTCCGCCCTCCCGGCCACGATCCCCAGGTCGTGCGTGATGAGGAGCAGCGCCAGCCGGAACACGTCGCGCATTTCCTCGAGCAGGTCGAGCACTTGCGCCTGGGTCGTGACATCGAGCGCCGTCGTGGGCTCGTCGGCGATGAGCAGGGCGGGAGCGCAGGCGATCGCGAGCGCGATCGTGGCGCGCTGGCGGAGCCCCCCGGACAACTGGTGGGGATACTCGTCCACGCGCCGTTGGGGTTCCGGGATGCTGACGCGGCGGAGGAGGTCAATCGCCTGGGCGCGGGCGTCGCGCCTCGTCGCGGCGCGGCCGTGCGCCACGAGCGTCTCCGCGATCTGCGCGCCGATGCTGAAGACCGGGTCCAGCGCGCTCGCGGGCTCCTGGAAGATCAGGCCGATCTCGCCGCCGCGGATCTCCCGCATGTCGCGCTCGTCGAGCGCCAGCAGGTCCCGCCCCTTGAACAGGATCGATCCGGCGGCGACGCGGGCCGCCGGCGGCGCCAGCCGGAGGATCGAGAGCGCCGTCATCGACTTGCCGCTTCCGGATTCGCCGACGAGGCACAGCGTCTCGCCCGCGCGAACCTCGAAGCTGACCCGGTCCACGGCCGCGGCCGGTCCGCCCGGCAGGTCGACGATCGTCGTCAGGTTGCGGACGCCGAGGAGCGGCGCGTCGGCCATCAGCTCCCAGTATCGGTCTCGCGGTGCTCGCCGAACACCTGCCGCATCGCGTCGGCGACCTCGCCGAGCGTGGCGCGCGCCTCCACGGCTGCGATGACGGCCGGCACGAGGTTGCCGGTCCCGCGGGCGGTCCCGGACACCGTGGCGAGCGCGGCGCGGCACTCCGCCTCGTTCCGCGCCGCACGGAACGCGCGCGTGCGCGCCGCCTGCCGCTGTTCGAGATCGGCGTCGATCCGGAGGAGCTCGATGCGTGACGGCTCGTCGGTGTCGTGGCGGTTCAGCCCCACGACGATCGCCTCGCGGCTGTCGATCGCCTGCTGCGCGCGGTACGCCGAGTCCTGGATCTGTTTCTGGATGAAGCCCGCCTCGATCGCGCTCAGCGTTCCGCCCAGGCGGTCGATCTGGGCGATCAGGTCGCGCGCCCCCGCTTCGATCTCGTTCGTCTTCGACTCCACGGCGTACGAACCCGCAAACGGGTCGATCGTGTTCGGAACGCCCGTCTCGTAGCCGATGATCTGCTGCGTGCGCAGCGCGATGCGGGCGGACTCCTCCGTCGGGAGCGCCAGCGCTTCGTCACGGCCGTTGCAGTGGAGCGACTGGGTGCCGCCGAGCACCGCGGCCATCGCCTGGATCGCGACGCGGACGATGTTGTTGTCCGGCTGCTGCGCGGTGAGCGTGCTGCCGGCGGTCTGCGTGTGGAAGCGGAGCTGCTGCGCGCGCGGGTTCTTCGATCCGAAGCGCTCGCGCATCAGGCGGGCCCACAGCCGCCGCGCGGCGCGGAACTTCGCGACTTCCTCGATGAAGTCGTTGTGCGCGTTGAAGAAGAACGAGAGCCGTTGTCCCAGCCGATCGATGTCGAGCCCCGCCGCCCGCGCCGCCTCGACGTAGGCGATCGCGTTGGCGAGGGTGAACGCCACTTCCTGGACCGCGGTCGAGCCGGCCTCGCGGATGTGATACCCGCTGATCGAAATCGTGTTCCACTCGGGCAGCTCGCGGTCGCAGTACGCGAAGATGTCCGTGATGATCCGCAGCGACGCGCGCGGCGGGTAGATGTACGTGCCGCGCGCGACGTACTCCTTGAGCACGTCGTTCTGCACCGTGCCCGAGAGCTTCCGCGGGTCGACGCCCTGGCGCTTCGCCACCGCGACGTAGAGCGCGAGCAGGATGATCGCCGTCGCGTTGATCGTCATCGACGTGGAGACCTTGTCGAGCGGGATCCCGTCGAAGAGCAGCGCGAGGTCGTCGATCGTGTCGATCGCCACGCCGACCCGCCCGACCTCGCCCGCCGCGAGCGGATGGTCGGAGTCGTAGCCGATCTGGGTGGGCAGATCGAACGCGACGCTCAGGCCGGTGACGCCCTGGCTGAGGAGATATCGATACCGCTGGTTCGACTCCGCCGCGGTCCCGAACCCCGCATACTGCCGCATGGTCCAGAGCCGCCCGCGGTACATCGTGGGCTGGATGCCACGCGTGAACGGGAACTCGCCGGGCTGTCCAAGATCGCGCCGCGGGTCCCATTCGCGCAGGTCGTCGGGCGCGACGTAGGGACGTTGTGAAGGCATCGGCGAATTGTATCGCGGGGGACCCGCGCGTTCATTGACACTGCCGCGATCGGCGTTTACAATGACAGGAGTTCCCCGAAAGAGAAGCCTTCACCCAATTTGCGGCCCGACCGGCGGCACACCCCCAGTGCAGCTGGACAGAGGCAGGCGCTTCCGGTTTCCCAGTCCGGCGGCGGTGAGGAGGTCCCGATCATGGAAGACGTCGTGAACCGGTTGGCACGCGAGCTGGCCGACGCGATTGCTGCCGCCGCGAGTGACGATCCCCGTGTTGAAGCGTGCCGGGAAAAAGCACGCGCCGCCGGCTACGAGATGAAAGTCACGCTCGAAGCCGTCGTCGGGTTCGTGAATCGTCCTGCGACGAACGCTCTCGCCAAAGTCGGGGTCCCCGCCAAGGCCGCGCCGCAGAAGCGGCCGATGGAGATGAGCGCCAACGACCGCCGCTTCCTGCGTTCGTTGCGGATTGCCGCAGACGAGACGACGCAGGAAGAGGTTGAATAGCGTCATATCTCTCTCAAGTCCCTGCCCGTCATCTCACGCGGCAGGGACACCTCCAACAACCCTAACATCGTCGGCGCGACGTCCCGCAGCCACCCGCCTTCGCGCAGCGTGATGCCGCGAGCGGCCTCGTCCACGAGAATCAACGGCACCGGGTTCGACGTGTGCGCCGTGTGCGGCGACTTCAGCTCGTCGTCCCACATCTGCTCGGCGTTGCCGTGATCGGCCGTGACGATCGCGACGCCTCCGGCCCTCTGCAATGACGTGAGGATCCTGCCGAGGCAGGTGTCGAGCGTCTCGACCGCCTTGATCGTGGCGGCGAGATCGCCCGTGTGGCCGACCATGTCCGCGTTGGCGAAGTTGCAGATGACGACGTCGTGGGCGCGGGAGTCGATGTCGGCGACGAGCGCGTCGGCGATGCCCGGCGCGCTCATCTCCGGCTTGAGATCGTAGGTCGCCACCTTCTGGGAGGGGATCAGGAGGCGATTCTCGCGCGAATACGGGCGCTCCTCGCCGCAGTTGAAGAAGTAGGTCACGTGCGCGTACTTCTCCGTTTCGGCGAGCCGCAGATTCGCGAGGTTCGCGGCCACGAGCGCCTCGGCGAAGTTCCCGGTGAAGCTCTGGGGCGGGAACGCGACCGGCAGGCGGTACGTCTGGTCGTATTCGGTCATCGTCGTGTAGCGCGAGACCTTCGGGTGCGCGGCGCGCGCGAAGCCGTCGAAGTCGTCGAACGCGATCGCGCGCGTGAGCTGCCGCGCGCGGTCCGCGCGGAAGTTGAAGAAGATGACCGCGTCCCCGTCGCCGAGCACGCCCACCGGCTGGCCCTGCGCATCGGTGACGACCGATGGCCGGACGAACTCGTCCGTGACGTTGGCCGCGTAGGAGCGTTCGACGATCCCGATCGCCGATGTGTCCCTGGTGGCGGCCCGTCCAAGCGTGATGGCGTCGTACGCGAGCTGGGTGCGATCCCACCGCTTGTCGCGGTCCATCGCGTAGTAGCGCCCGCTGACGGTCGCGATGCGCCCCGCGCCAGCCTCCGCCAGCGCCGCCTCGAGCCGCGGAATGTAGCGCGCCGCGCCGGTGGGGGAGGTGTCGCGCCCGTCCGTGATGACGTGCACGAACGCGCGCGTCACTCCCTGCCGCCGTGCAAGCTCGATGAGCGCGTGCAGGTGGTTCTGGTGGCTGTGAACGCCGCCATCGGAGACGAGGCCGATCAGGTGCAGCGCGTGCCGCCCGTCGGTGGCGGGCGCCATGCCGTCGATGAGCGCCTGGTTGCCGGCGAAATCGCCGTCGTGAATGCTCCTGTCTATTCGCGTCAGGTCCTGGTAGACCACGCGGCCCGCGCCCATGTTCATGTGGCCGACCTCGGAATTCCCCATCTGGCCGGCGGGAAGCCCGACCGCCTCGCCCGAGGCCACGAGCGAGACGTGCGGGTAGCGCGCGAGGAGATCGCGATAGACCGGCGTCCGTGCCAGCGCGATCGCGTTGTGATCGCGCGACTCGCGCAGGCCGAACCCGTCAAGGACGATGAGGACGAGGGGAAGACGTCGTGGCATTTCAGGTGAGTGGTCCGATTGCGGCCTTGCCCGCGTACCTGGCTTCGCTCCCCAGCGCCTCCTCGATCCGCAGGAGCTGGTTGTACTTCGCCACGCGGTCGGAGCGGCTGGCCGACCCGGTCTTGATCTGGCCGGCCGCGGTCCCGACGGCGAGATCGGCGATCGTCGTGTCTTCCGTCTCGCCGCTTCGATGTGAAATGACGGCGGTGTACTTCGACTCGCGCGCCATCGCGATCGCGTCGAGCGTCTCGGTGACCGTGCCGATCTGATTCAGCTTGATCAGAATCGAGTTTCCGATGCCGCGATCGATCCCGCGCCTGAAGATCTCCGGGTTGGTGACGAAAATGTCGTCCCCGACCAGCTGCACGCGGGATCCGAGCGCGCCGGTCAGGTTCTTCCAGCCGTCCCAGTCCTGCTCGGCGAGGCCATCCTCGATCGAGATGATGGGGTACTGGCGCACCCAGTCCTGGTAGCGCGCGATCATCTCGTCGGCGCTCTTCGGCGCATCGCCCGACTTCTTGAAGAAGTACGTACCGGGCCTGTCCTCGTCCCAGAACTCGCTCGCGGCGACGTCGAGCGCAATCCACACCTGCTCGCCAGCCCTGTAGCCGGCCTGGCGGATCGCCTCGAGCACCACCTCCACCGCCTCGCGGTTCGACGAGAGGCTGGGCGCGAATCCTCCCTCGTCTCCCACGCCCGTGGCGAGCCCCCTTTTCTTCAGGATGCCGCGCAGCGAGTGAAACACCTCGACGCCGGCGCGCAGGGCCTCGGCAAACGTGGGGAGCCCGGCCGGCACCACCATGAACTCCTGGAAGTCCACGTTGCTGTCGGCGTGGGCCCCGCCGTTCAGGATGTTCATCATCGGGACCGGGAGCACGCCGCCGCGCGTGCCTGCGAGCTTCGCCAGGTGCGCGTGCAGCGGCACGCCTGCGGCGCGGGCCATCGCGTGCGCCAGTGCCATCGACACGCCGAGCATGGCGTTGGCGCCGAGCCTGGCCTTGTTCGGCGTGGCGTCGAGCGTCCGCAGGAAATCGTCAACGGCGCGCTGGTCGGCGTTTCGCGCGTGCAGCGCCTTCGCGATCTCGTGGTTGACGTGGCTGACGGCCTTGCGCACGCCCTTGCCGAAGTACCGCGACTTTTCGCCGTCGCGCAGCTCCAGCGCCTCGCGCGTGCCGGTGGACGCGCCGGACGGCACCGCCGCGCGGCCGGACGAACCCCCTTCCAGCGTGAGCTCGACTTCGACGGTTGGATTGCCGCGGGAGTCGAGCACCTCGCGCCCCTTGATCCGGTCGATCTTCACCGCGCCTCCGTCATCGGCCCTCCGCGCCGCGGCGGTCCGCTTCCGCCTCGACGCGCAGCGCCTCCTCTGAAATGTCGCCGATGAACGGCTCGTCCTCGCGCGTGACGATGACGACGCCCTTCTCCGTCACAGTATGCCGGCGGCGATCTTCTTCGTGGTCGAACCCGATCAGTGCGCCACGCGGAATGAAGACGTCACGATCGATGATCGCCCGGCGGATCCGCGCGTGCCGGCCGACGCGCACCCCGGGCATGAGGATGCTCTGCTCGATGCGGCAGAAGCTGTGGACCCGTACGTTGGGGCACAGCACGCAACCCGCGACCTGGCTCCCCGAGATGATGCAGCCGGCCGAGATCACCGAATCGAGCGCCTGCCCGCTGCGGTTGCCGTGGTCCGCGAAGACGAACTTCGCCGGCGGTGCCTGGCCCTGGTAGGTCCGCAGCGGCCACTCCGGGTCGTACAGGTTGAACTCCGGGCTCACCTGGCACAGGTCCATGTTCGCTTCGAAGTAGGCGTCGAGCGTGCCGATGTCGCGCCAGTACTTCGCGGCCTTCTTGTTCTCGTCATAGAAGCGATACGAGGACACCGGCACCCGGCCGATGAGCGACGGGATGATGTCCTTGCCGAAATCGTGCGAGGTCTGCCGTCCCGCGTCTTCCTCCAGCGCGCGCGTCAGCACGTCGATCTCGAAGATGTAGATCCCCATCGACGCCAGGACGTCTTCCCCTTCCGGCAGAACGTCGGGCCGGGGCTTCTCGAGAAAGCCCGTGACCCGATCCTGCGCGTCCACCTGGACGATGCCGAAGCGCGACGCCTCCTCGCGCGCCACCTCGATCGTCGCGATGGTCACCGACGCGTTCTGCTCCTGGTGGTAGCGGAGCATCTTCGCGTAGTCCATCTTGTAGACGTGGTCGCCGGCCAGCACGATGACGTGCCGCGGCGCCTCGCGCTCGATGGAGTACAGGTTCTGGTACACCGCGTCCGCCGTGCCGAGGTACCAGTGCTCGTGCACCCGCTTCTGCGGGTGCAGGATCTCGATGAACTCGCCGAGCTCTTCGGCCACCACGCTCCATCCCATCCTGATGTGGCGGCTGAGGGAGAGCGACTTGTACTGCATCGCGATGAAGATCCGACGCAGACCGGAGTTGATGCAGTTGCTCAGCGTGAAGTCGATGATCCGGTACGGCCCGCCGAAATACACCGCCGGCTTCGCGCGCTCCTTCGTCAGCGGAGAGAGGCGCTCGCCGACGCCCCCCGCGAGCACGATGACAATGGTGTCGTCCAGCATGATTCGGCAGGAGCGCCCAGCGTATGCCCGAACGCTCCCTCACTTTCTCAGTATCACGCGCGCCGGCGCGCCGTCAGCGCCCTCGACCAGAAGCGGCAGACAAATGAGCTCGTACCGTCCCGGCGCCACGTGGGCAAGATTGAGCCCCTCGATGATGATGACGCCCGCGCCGAGCAGCGCGTGGTGCACCGGCGCGCCCGGCAATTTGAACCGTTCCACGGAAAGATAGTCGATCCCGACGACGCGCACACCACGTGTCACCAGCCACTCGGCGGCGTCTGGCGTGAGGTGCACGAACTCCTGCGAGAACGGGCGCCCGTCCCACAGGATAGCGTTGCGGGTTTTCAGCAGCACTCGTGGAAGCGGGGTCACGCCCGCAACGCGCGCCAGGAGCGCGGCCGTCACCCCCTGGCCCGGCGCTGCCTCGCCCATGTCGAGGACCTCGCAAGGCCCGACCAGGTCACACAGCCGCAACTCGTCCGCTCCGGCACCGTCAGGGAGGAAGTGTCGAGGTGCGTCCACGTGCGTCGCGGTATGCGTGCCCAGTGACAGTCGGGACAGGTTGGATGAGCCCCCCGCGGCGATGCGTCTGACCGGCTCGATCACCACCGGCGGGTTTCCCGGCCATGTGGGTACGCGCGAGGAAATTGGGACGGAAATATCAATGAATGGCATGGCAGGGCGGGTCCGAACCGCGGATAATATCATGGTATGATTCTCGATTAATCTCACGAAACGTTCACGGAGTCATCGATGTTTTCATCTCGTATCCGGCGGTCGGCAGCGGTCCTGACGGTGGGGATCGCGCTGCCCGTGTTCGCATTCGCTCAGGGCAAGAACGACAAGAACCAGAAGAAGCAGGATGAGGCCAAGCGGGCGCAGTACCTTGCGATGTCGCGCAGCGTGGACGCCGCCATGGCGCAGCCATCCGCGGACTCCGGCATCACGTGGTCCAACGACCTCTCGTTGAAGGCGCAGGAGAACCGGACGTACGTGCCCTTCACCGTTTCGATTGACCCGTCGAAGCTGAACGAGGGCCCCGCGGTCGCCTACATCCGTGTGGCGACGCGTGGCGCCGCCGCGCCGGCGCAGCCCGGCGAAAAGGCGAAGGACCAGGACAAGGCGGCGGCGCCGCCAATCTATCCGTTCGAGGACCTGCAGCCGGTGGAGCTCAAGGCCGCCGGGGCCGGGCAGCCTTACTCGGTGAGCCGCGCGTTCGCCGTGCCGGCCGGCGACTATGACGTCTATGTCGCCGTCGCCGAGCAGGTGGGCAAGCCGTCGAAGGACAAGGCCGCCATCGGCCGCACGGCCGTTCTCAAGCAGCCGATCACCGTTCCGCAGTACTGGGGCACCGAGCTGACCACGAGCCCGGTCATCCTCGCCGAGAAGATCGACCAGCTCTCCGCGCCGCTGTCCCCTGAAGAGCAGATGGCGCGTCCGTACGTGCTCGGCGGCATGGAGATTCTGCCGGCCGCCGACAAGAGCTTCACGAAGAAGGAAGAGCTCTCGCTTATTTTCCTGATCTACAACGCGCAGGTGAACGAGACGGGCAAGCCGGACCTCGAGGTCGAGTATCGCTTCAACCAGAAGACCGGCGAGACGGAGAAATTCTTCAACCGCACCCAGCCGCAGTTGTTCAACGCGACGACGCTGCCGCCGCAGTTCGACGTGCGGGCCGGGCACCAGGTGGTGGGCGGGCAGACGATCCCGCTTGCAAGTTTCCCTGAGGGTGAATACCGGCTGGAGATCAAGATCAACGACAAGCTCGGCAGCAAGACGATCACGCGCGACGTGACGTTCATCGTCGCGCCCTGAGGGGCCGGCGAGCGCGGCCGATCTTGGTCCTCCGCGCATTCACAGAGTCGGGGGAGGACGTATGACACGCCTGAACGGGCTGCTCACGACCGCCGTGCTCGTTGGCTGCGCGGCGCCGGCTGCACACGCGCAGCCCGCGTCCGCGCCCGTGCAGGAGGCGGTCGTCCAGGTCGCGCGCGCCGGCCAGGGAAGCCTCCACGGAATCGTCAACGACGACCACGGAGCCGCCATCGCGGGGGCCACCGTCTCGGCCATCGGCGAGACGATGGTCTTCGCGGTCACCGATCGCAAGGGCCGGTTCGGCTTCAACAGCCTGCCGGCCGGCCGCTATCTCCTCCGCGCGCATCGCGCGGGATTCTCGCTGCCCGAGAAAGAATACGTCCACGTGCGCCCGATCGCGCGGATTGTGAGGACGCTCGAGTTGAGGCGCGCAGAATCGATCGCGACGGCGGGGACCGAGCCGCACATCCTCGCGGCAGGACTCGCCGGCGAGGCGCCCGGTACGCCGGTCGACCCGGCCGGCGAGCCGGCCGTCGTGGATTCCCCGCACCCGCACACGGAAGCCGCCTGGCGGCTGCGCCACGCCCGGCGCAGCGTGTTGAAGGATGCTTCCGATGTCGTGACGCTCGGCGAAGATGGGGCCGGCGATTTCAGCCGGGGCGCCCCCGCCTTCGCGTCGCTCTTCGCGGCGTTGCCGTTCTCCGGCGAAATCAACCTGCTGACGACCAGCGCATTCGATCGCTCATCCGGCCTTCTCGCCGGCGGCCTGCCGCGCGGCGTCACGTACGTGCAGCTCGGCGGCGGCGATGCGGACAGCGCCGGATGGACGGTGCAGGCCGCGGTCAGCCAGGGGGATGTGTCGTCCTGGATCGTGGCCGGCTCGTTCGCCGCGCGCGGCCCGCGTGCGCACGCCTTCGACATGGGCGTGTCGTACGGCGCGCAGGAATACCAGGGAGGCAATCCCGCGGCGCTGGCCGTGCGGTCGGACGGCAGCCGCCGCGTCGGCGCGGCCTACGCGTACGACAACTGGGCGATCTCGCCGTACGTGCATCTGGCCTACGGCGCACGGCTCGCGCGGTACGACTACGTGAGCCGCGACGACCTGTGGAGCCCGCGCGTGGCGCTCGCGGTGAACGTCGCGCGCAACACGCACGTGCGCGCCGCCGTCTCGCAGCGGTTCCGCGCGCCGGGAGCGGAGGAATTGCTCCCGTCGCAGACAGGCGGACCGTGGCTCCCGCCCGAGCGCACGTTCTCGCCGCTGCCCGGCGAGGACTTCCGCGCCGAGCGCATCCATGCGATCGAACTGACGCTCGAGCGTGAGTTCCAGAGCGGCGTGGTCGCGGTGCGGCGCTTCTTCGAGTCCGTTGACGACCAGCTGGTCACCATCTTCGGCGCGTCGAGCAGGCCCGGCGAGCGCACGGACGTTGGACACTATCTGGTCGGCAGCGTCGGCGCGGTCGATTCGGACGGGTGGGGCGTGAAGTTGAGCACGCCCGCGTCGAAGCGCTTCCGCGGCGCCGTTGACTACTCGCTCACGCGCGCGCGTTGGACGTCGCCGGATACAATCGTGCTCGAGCGCATCGCGCCCGTCGCGTTGCGTCCCGAGCGCGAAGACGTGCACGACATCGCGACGTCGGTCGAGGCGGACATCTCGGAAACCGCCACGCGCGTCTTTTTCTTCTACCGCGTCAGCACCGGTTACGCCGAAGACGAATTGAGCGCGCTCGGCGCGAGATTCGATCTGCAGGTGCGGCAGGCACTCCCGTTCATGCCGTTCCGCGGCAGCGAGTGGCAGGTGTTGGTCGGCATCCGCGACCTGTTCCGCGACCCGCTCGATGGCGCCTCGTCCACCTATGACGAGCTGCTCGTCATCCGGCCGCCCAAGCGTGTCATAGGCGGCGTGCAGGTGAAGTTCTAAAATTTGAATCCGCCGTTCCGTCCCGTTGAATGGCGCACAATTTTGTGAGCGCTTTTCGCAGGATAATTGTCTATTTTTCAGCCGTTTAGCTCGTGACCAGTCCCGCCGGCCGGGGTATGCCTCTTGCTTCGTTCTCCACGGTTCACGTGGACACTTCTCAGAGCCGTCGCGGATTGCTTCTCTGGCGCGTGGTGCTGCCGGTCGGCATTGCTGCGGTCCTCGCGTCGCTTGGCGCGGCGAACATCGCCGTCCGCACGACGTGGCACGAGGTCGAGGACGGCGTGCTCTGGGCGCTGTCGGGCAGCGATGTCGTCGCGCGCGCCGTGGCGCCCGATTCGCCCGCGACCGCTTCCGGCATCGAGCCCGGCGATACGCTGCTGGCGATCGACGGCCGGCCGATCGAATCGGTCAACGACGTGGTGCAGGCGATGCACCGCGGGCGCGAAGGGGACGGCCTGACCTACACCATCTTCCACGCCGGCACCGAGCGCGTGGCCGACGTGGTGCTGGCCCCGGTCCCTGAAGGGGACCCGCTGCTGTATTACCTGCTCGCCGGCGTGGCGATGTTCACGCTGTTTGTGGGCACGTCGGTGCGGCTCCGCCGCCCGTCCGACCAGGCGACGCTGCACTTCTTCTGGCTGACGGTGGCGTTCTACGGCGTGCTCGCGTTTTCGTTCAGCGGCCGTCTCGACACGCTCGACCGGATCTTCTATTGGGGCGACGCGGTGTCGATGCTGCTCCTCCCGCCGCTCTTCGTTCACTTCGCGCTCGTGTTCCCCGAGCGCCCGACTGCGTGGGTGCGCACCGATACCGGCCGGACCCTCCTGCCGCTCCTGTACCTGCCGGCGTTCGCCCTCGGCGGCCTTCGCGTGACAGCGCTGGCACGCGAGAACGGGGCGTCGCTGTCGACCACGATCGAGTGGCTCGACAGGCTCGAGCTGGTGTATCTCGCCGTCTGTCTGAGCGCGGGACTTGCCGTGATGGTGCGCGCGCTGGCGCGCGTGCGGTCGGTCACCGCACGACGGCAGCTGCGCTGGATCGTGTGGGGCACGTCGCTCGGCACGGTGCCGTTCGTGTTCGGGTACGTCGTGCCGTTCGTCCTTGGCATGCGCCCCCCTGCGGCCGTGGAGCTGACGGCGCTGCTCGTCGGCGTGGTGCCGCTCGCCTTCGCCTCGGCGATTGTCCGCTACCGGTTGATGGACGTCGAGGTGATTATCAAGCGCAGCCTCGTGTATGCGGCCGCCGTGGCGGCGATTGCGGCGATTTACGCCATGCTGCTGCGCTTCGCGGGAGAAGTCTTCCTCGACGGCCGCGACGAGCACAACACGGTCATCGCCCTGCTGGCGACGCTCGTCGTCGTGCTCCTGGCCAATCCGGTGAAGAACGCCATCCAGATGGCGCTCGACCGCGTGTACTACCGGGATCGGTACGATTACCGCCGCGCGCTCGTCGGATTCGCGCGAGAGCTGAACAGCGATCTCGACCTCCAGCGGCTCAGCGAGCGCCTCGTGCAGCGCGTCGTCGAAACCCTCGTCGTCGACCGGATGGCGCTGATGCTGGCGCCTCCCGACGGAAGCGAGCGGACGCCGCATGCGTTCGGCGTGATCGCCGCGGCCGGTTTCGACCCCGACGAGCGGCCGCATCTGGCACGGCAGTCCGAGATCGCGTCGCGGCTGCTCGCCGGCCAGGCGGTGTCCCTCGAGGACGCGTTCACGGCGCGGCGGTACTCGCCGGACGAAGTGGCCGCGTGGAAGGACAGCGGCGTGCACTACTTCGTGCCCTGCGTCTCGAAGGAAGGCACGATTGCCGTCATGGCGCTCGGCCGGCGCGCCAGCGGCGAGCCGCTGAGCAGCGAGGACATGGCGCTGCTCGCTGCCGTCGCCGCGCAGGCCGCCACCGCCCTGGAGAACGCGCGGCTGTACCGCCAGCTGCGTGTCAAGGCGGACGAGGTCGATCGGATGCGCCAGTTCAGCGACAGCATCCTGGAGTCGCTGAGCGACGGCCTCGCCGTCGTCGACCTGGAGGACCGCGTCCTTCGCTGGAACACGCCGCTCGAGCAGTTGTTCGGCCTCGCGCGCGCGGACGCCGTGGGCCGGCCGCTCGATGCGATCTTCGAGCCGTCGTTCGTCGAGTCGCTGCGCGCCGCGCGGCGCGAGTCGCCGGCGGGGGCCCTGTTGTACCGCGTGCCGCTGGCGAGCGCGCACGCCGATGGGCCGCGCCGTCTCCTGGTGAACGTGGCCGCGGCGCCGCTCAGGACGCCCGCCGGAGACACGGCGGGCACGATCGTCATCATCGAGGACATCACCTCGCGCGTGCAGCTCGAAGAGCAGCTGCAGATATCCGAGAAGATGGCGTCGATCGGGCTGCTCGCGGCCGGCGTGGCGCACGAAGTGAATACACCGCTCACCGGGATCTCGAGCTACACGCAGATGCTGCTCGACCGTGCGGACCCGGACGACCCCCGCACGAAGCTGCTGGAGAAGATCGAGCGCCAGACCTTCCGCGCCGCCAAGATCGTCAATGGCCTGCTCAACCTCGCGCGCCCGGCGCAGGTGGAGACCGGGCCGGTGGACGTCAACGCGGTCATCAACGACGTGCTGGCGCTGCTCGACCACCAGTTGCGCAACGCGAAGATCCAGGTCAGGAAGGAACTCTGCACGGCGACCCCGATCGTGGACGGGATCGAATACAAGCTCCAGCAGGTCTTCCTGAACCTGTTCCTGAACGCGAGGGACGCCATGCCGCGCGGCGGGTGGTTGTCGGTCATCTCGCGCCGCGAGCATGGCACGGCGCTCATCGAGGTCTCCGACACCGGGCTGGGGATTCCGGTGGAGCACCTGTCTCGCATTTACGACCCGTTCTTCACCACCAAAGCCATCGGCAAGGGCACCGGATTGGGGCTTTCGATCACGTACGGTATCGTTCAGGAACACGGCGGTACAATGACGTGTGAAAGCGCCGAGGGGCAGGGCACCAGGTTCGCCCTGTCGCTGCCACTGGCGGCAACCCGCGCGGAGCAGGCCGCCAAGAGCTAGCGCGCCGCCTGCGAAGGCGGCGCCGGCACTCACGGGAATCATGCAGTCCAACAAGGGCACCATCCTCGTCGTCGACGACGAGGAAATCATGCGGGAAATCCTCGACGCGCTGCTGACGCGCGAGGGATATGCGGTGAAGGTGGCTTCCACCGCCGCCGAGGGGCTCGATCTCGCCCGCACCGTGCCTGTCGACGCGGTCCTGATGGACGTCATGCTCCCGGACGGCAACGGGCTCGACGCGCTCGAGGAACTCAAGCGCATAGACGAGGACCTGCCGGTCCTGATGATCACGGCGTTCGCATCGGTGGATAGCGCCGTCACCGCGATGCGGCGCGGCGCGCTCGACTACCTGCCAAAGCCCTTCAAGAACGACGAAGTACTCGCGAAGCTGCGGATCGCGATCGAGCGCCGCCAGCTGGTCACCGAGAACAAGACGCTGCGGCAGAGCCTGCAGGCGAGCCAGGCGAAATTCGGCGGCATCATCGGCCGCAGCTCGCGGATGAAGCAGGTCTTCGACCTGATCATCCAGGCGGCTCCCAGCCGCACGACGATCCTGATCCAGGGGGAGAGCGGCACCGGCAAGGAGCTCGTGGCGCGGGCGTTTCACACGCACTCGACGCGCGCCGACCGTGCGTTCATCACCGTCAACTCCGGCAACCTGCCGCCCGATCTCCTGGAGTCCAACCTCTTTGGCCACGTGAAAGGGGCGTTCACCGGCGCCATCTATCCGAAAAAGGGGCTGTTCGAGCTGGCCGACAAAGGCACGATTTTCTTCGACGAGATCGGCAACATCCCGCTCGAGACGCAGGCGAAGCTGCTGCGCGTGATCCAGGAGCGCGAGTTCATGCGCCTGGGCGGCGTCGAAACGATCCGCGTCGACGTCCGTATCATCGCCGCGACGAACGTGGACCTTCGCCGGATGGTCGAGGAGGGGCGCTTCCGCGAGGATCTCTTCTATCGCCTGCACGTCATTACCGTGCCGCTGCCGCCGCTCAGGGAGCGCAAGGAAGACATCCCGCTGCTGACGCAGCACTTTCTCGCGAAGTACGGCGAGGAAAACAACCGGCAGGATCTCGAGCTGGCGCCCGACGCGCTGGACCTGCTGATGGACTACGACTGGCCGGGAAACGTGCGCGAGCTCGAGAACGTCGTCGAGCGCGCCGTCGTGCTCTCGTCAGGATCCCGGATCGACGCGTCGCTCGTGCCCGATCACGTGAAGTCCACGCGACGTTTCCAGGTGCCAAAGTTCGTGCTGCCACCGGAGGGGATTTCGTTCCGCGACGTCATCAACGACTTCGAGAAGCGGCTGATCGAGTCCACGCTGGAGGCGGCCGGAGGGGTGCAGAAGCGCGCCGCCGAGCTGCTGCACATCAAGCCGACCACGCTCAACGAGATGATCAAGCGGCACGACATCCGGTCGAGGAGGCCGCGGAGGGGCGTCACCGACGAGGAGGCCGCCGAGCTGTCGGCAGAGGCCGCGGGAGAATAAGGGGGACAGTCACACTTTCCCGGGCCGCTGCTTCGGAAAGTGTGACTGTCCCCCTTATTTTCCCGCGGCCCGCACTTTCGCGAACACCCGCTCGTACTTCTGCATGACGATGTCCCACCGGTAGTTGCGGCGGACGTACTCGCGGCCGTTGCGTCCCATCGCCAGGCGCAGCTTCTCGTCGCCCATCAGGAGCCGCAGGCACTCGACGAACTCGTCGCGGTCGGCATAGTACAGCCCCGCGTTGCTCTGGCGGCAGTGATCCACCAGCACGTCGCTGCGCGCGTTGGCCAGCACCGGGGTGCCGGCGGCGAAGGCCTCGAGCGCGATGATTGACAGGCTCTCGAAGGGAGAGGGCACCACGACCACCGTGGCGGCCTCGACGGCGTGCGAGCGCTCCTGGTCGGGTAGCTGGCCGGCGAAGCGGATGAACGGCTCATCCGGGATGGGCATCATCTTCACGCCCATGAGCACGAGCGATCCTTCGCCTCCCTCTTTCACGTAGCTGCTGAAGTACTCGACCAGCTCTTCACAGCCCTTGCCCGCGTCGATCCGGCCGCCGTAGAGCGCGAACGGCCCGTGCAGCCGATGCCGCCGCCGGAACGTTTCCCCCTTGTGCGCGAGGTGGTTGCGGAAGGTGGGGGACTCCTCATCGTGCACGTGGTCCCGCTCCGGGTCCTCGCTCACCTCGACCTCGACGCGTCCCTCCTCCTCCGATGCCAGGGGCGCGGGCTCCGTCTCCTCGCTGCTCCGCGGGATGTCGACGCCGATCCCCACGACCTCCTCGGCGAGCGCCCGCAGGCGGAAGTTGGCGCGCACGAACCGGCGCTCCGCGTCCGTGTTGTACACGAGGCCGGCCGGGAGGCTGAAGACCTCCTGGAAGATGTCGAGGCGGATTGCCGGCTCGTCGTGCGCCGTCGGGACGAGCACGCTGCGCGCGGGATCGATCTTCAGACCGAGCACGGTCGGCGCGTAGAGGTACGTGTAAAAGACCAGCACGTCGAACGACGCGTGCTGGCGCTGGAGATACTCGACGAGCGCGGGGGACCACGGGCCCTGCTGCTTCAACCACTCGATCTCGTCCTGCCGCGTGTGCGGGTTGGCGTAGATCCAGTCGGAGTACCGATTGAACTCCTCGAGGTCGCGGGTGTGCGCCGTGGCGAAACGGCGCACCGTCACCCCGCGGACACGGTCCGGGCCCTCGGGGTATTCGTTCTTCCAGGTGATGTAATCGCGCGCGCAGGTGGTCAGCACCTCGACCGGGTGGCGCGCTGCGAGTCGCTCGGCCACGAGCCGGCACAGGTACTCGGACCCGCCGAGGACCTCCGTGCCGTACCGCTGAATCACGAACCCGATCTTCATAATGGATAACCACAAAGACCACCAAGAGCACGAAGAGGTACACAAGGATCCTCGCGGGCTCCTTTGTGTTCCTGGTGGTCTTCGTGGTTCATATCGTACCCAGCCACTTGTCCAGCTCGCGCACGGTGCGCTCGTCGCCGAAGTCGTTCACGCGCCGGCGCTGGCCGGCGAGTACCTGCTCCCGCACGCCTTCGTCGAACACCAGCGACCCGAGCAGCTCCGCTCCGAACTCGAGGTCCTTGGGAAAGAACTCAATGCCCGCCCCGCCCAGGGTGTCGGTCACGGCCGTGGACGAGTAGGCGAGGATCGGCACGCCGGCCGCCATGGCCTCCAGCAGCGGCACGCAGAAGCCCTCGTGCTCGCTCAGCGAGACGTACGCATCCGCCATCCGGTAATAGGTGGCCAGGTCCTCATCCGGGACGGGGCCCGTGAAGAGGAACCGTTCCGGCAGCATCCTGTACCGCTCGATGAGGGCGCGGACCATGGCATAGTACCGCGGCACGCCGTCGTAGCGGCCCACGAAGATGAACCGGCACTCCGCGTCGACGTAGCGCTTGTAGTGCTCCGCAAGGCGGACGTGATCCTCGATCTTCTTGTTGGGTGCGATGCGTCCGACGTAGAGGATGTTGGTCAGCCGATCGTCCAGGATCTCTTCGAGCGCGGGGCGCGGCGGCGCGTCGGTGATGCGGCGCAGGTCGACCGCGATCGGCATGACTCCCGTCCGGGTGAACCCGAGCTGCTCCAACTCGCGCCGGTTGTACTCCGAGTCGCCGAGCGCGAGGTCCACCTTGCCCGCGAGCGCGGCGAGTTCCTGCCGCCCCAGCGCGGCCAGGCGGAAGAGCGCGGGTGCGTAGGGCGCAAAGAAATGCGCAGGGGTGATGTTGTGGTACTGCATCACCCGGACGCCCGGCACGCGGGCGAAGGCGCCGGTCATGGGCGACGGGAGCGCGAAGTGAAAGATCGTGATGTCGCCGCGCTGCGCCGCGACGTGAGGAAACGGCAGAACCTCGTCGCGCAGATCGTCGTCCACGGTCATCGCGAAGAGGTCGGACTGGTGCCCCCGCTGTCGCAGCATGTCCCTGACGCGACGGGCGCTGTCTCCGATCGCGTCGCCCCTGTGCGCCGCCGGCACCCACTGGTTGACGATCATCCCTCGTCGCCGGCCTCTGGCCCCTGGTACCCGGCCTCTGACCCCTGGTACCCCGCGGCCCCTGGCACCTCCGCCGGCAGCGCTTCGTACAACGCCGGCCGGACCTTCTTCAGGGCCTTCAGGCGCTCGTACGTATCCACCTGCTGCCAGAAGTCGAACGCGACCTCGCACGTGCGTTTCGGCGCCGCGAAGGCCCGCTCCACGTGCCCCATGAGCGTGCCGGCGAAGTCCTCGGCGAGCAGCCGTTCGAGCGCCCGCTCCTGCGAATCGAGCACCGCGTCGCGGACCTCCGTGTCGGAGAGAATGCCGTCCATCAGCGCGGCCACGGCTCGCGGATCCTTGTCCTCGAACAGCACGCCGCCGCCATGGAGCGTCCACGGCACGGCCGTCGCCGCGTAGGCGAGCACCGGCACTTCCTTGTAGAACGCCTCGATGAGCGGGACGCAGAAGCCCTCGTGCTCGCTGGCGCTGAGGAACAGGTCCGCCACGTCGTAGAAGGCCGCAAGCTCCTCGTTCGTGATGTGACCCGTCAGATACACGTCAGGCGTACCGAGCTGCGCGATCAGGTGGTACAGCTGCGTGCGATAGCTCTCGAAGCCGGTGGATGAGCCCACCAGCAGCAGCCGCGAGCGGCGGTTGCAGCGCGTGCGGTACGCGTGGAATATTCGCACGAGGTCGTCGAACCGCTTGTTCGGGATCACGCGCCCGACAAACAGGATGTTCGTCCAGTCATCATCGAACGCGCGCGCCACGAAGGCGTTCGGCTCCCCATCGAGGTGCGAGAAATCGGGGACCACGGGCAGGACGGCGGTCGGATCGAAGCCGAGCGCCTGGAGCTCCGCGCGATTGAACTCGGAGTCTCCCACGGCCAACTCGCACCGTCCGGCGTAACCCGCCAGCTCGCGGCGCCCGAGGAAGCAGCTCTCCGCCAGCTCCTTGTTGACGCCGGTGAAGTACTCCGGCGGCGTGATGTTGTGGTAGACGAGCATCATGCGCGCGGGCAGCGCGTAGGAAATCCGCGACGCCTTCGAGCCAATCGAAAAGTGATGAATGAGCAGGTCGTCCGTGCCGACCTGCGCCACCATCTCGCGATAGTCCCGCGTGAGGTGCTCGAGACGGGGGTGCGCCGTCTCCACGTAGATCTCGGACCGGAAGCCGCGCGCGCGCAGCACGCGCTGGATGCCCAGCACCTCGTGGCCGATGGCATCGCCGTAGCTGAGCGTCGCGAGCACCTGGTGAACGTTACGCATGGCGCTAGGCGCGGCGCGGCGCGTCGTTCTGTGCGGCGGCCGCCCGTTGCTGCCTGTCGACGACCGGCCCCGAGGGGATGCCGGCAAGCACGTCGCCGGCCGGCGGGAGCGCGCGCGCGCGGCGCGCCCACCAGCCGGGCAGCGGCTCCATGCGCGCGCCGTCCTTCTCGCGCGAGAGCCGGTCGAACATGTCGAGGTACTTGCGCTCGATCACCGGCCACGTGTAATGGCGCCGGAAATACTCGCGGCCGTTGCGTCCCAGCACGCCGTTCATCGGGCCGTTCGACTCGAGCGCGTACAGCGTCTCGACGAACTCGTCGTAGTTGTCGTAGTAAAGACCGGCATTGCTGCGCATGCACTGGCCGCGCAGGACGTCGCAGCGGCCGTTCGCCAGCACGGGCCGGCCGAGCGCCCATGCCTCGAGCGCCACCATCGAGAGGCTCTCGTACTGCGACGGCATGATGAGCGCGTCGGCTGCCCCGATCGCGTCGAACTTGTCCTCGTCGGGAAGGAAGCCAAGGTGGCGGATCCGCGGGTGCGCGGGGATCTTCATCACGGCGCTGCCGATGAGCACCAGCGAGAGCCCGCGCGGAAACTCCTGCACGTACCGCCGGAAATATTCGAACAGCTCGACGCACCCCTTGTTCTCGTCGACGCGGCCGACATACACGGCAAACGCGCCGCGCAGGTTGAACTTCTTGCGGAATCGCTGAGGGTTCGTGCGCTCCGGCACGTCGGAACCCACGCCCACGACGACGCCGGGGACGGATTGGTTGGCGGAGACGCGGTGGATCAGCGCGCGTTCCTCGTACGAGTTGTACATGATCCCGCGCACGCCGCGGAACAGCGGGCCGAAGATCCCGAGCGCGACGGCGGGGTCGCGCTCCGCCGTGGGGACGAGCACCGCCCTGGCAGGCACGGCCCGTGCGCCGTGATACGCGTGGTAATAGCGATAGCTGAAGAAGATGATGAAGTCGAAGCGCGCCGCGTCGCGACTGATCGCGGAGATGAGCGCGGGGCTGGCCGGCCCCTCGCTGTGAAGCCATGCCAGCTCGTCGGCCACCGAGTGTGCCTCGCCGAAGACGCGCTGCGACCGGCGGCCGAAATCGCGCGTGTCGCGCGGCCGCGACACGCGAAACCGCCGCACGCGGATGCCGTTCACGCGCTCCTCGCCGGCCGGCAACTCGTTCTTCCAGGTGACGTAATCACGCGCGCAGGTGGTGTAGACCTCCACCTCGGCGTGCCGGGACAGCCGCTCCGCGATGTAGCGCGCGTGCAGCTCGGCGCCGCCGTTGATGTCGGCGCCGTAGCGCTGAACGACAATCGCCAGCTTCACGGCTGATCGTCAGACCCGGCTGGATCGCCGGTGCTGTCCGAATGCCCGGCGTCGGCCGCGGCCTCGGCGGCATGCTCCGGCGCGCCGGTTTCGCCAGCATCGACCGTCGCCTCGCCGGCCGCGCCGGCAGCGCCCTGCCCGCCGCCGTGACGTCGGCGGCCGCGGCGCCGCCGTCGCCTGCGGCGCTCGCCCTCCTCGGGCGTCTGCGGGCCCCGTCCCTGCCGCGGGCGATCGCCCTCGACTCCTTCGCCGCCGCGGTCGGGCGCCGCCGCGCGTTCTCCGCCGTCGCGCGCCTGACGCGGCGGGCGCTCCTGCTGGAGCGCCGCAGGGCGGTACTGCACCGCGCCTTCGAGCGCCCGGGCCCGGCGCTCGTCGAAGTCGAGGCGGCCCGAGACCGATTCGACCTTCATCTTGAGGTTCTTGACCTCGATCCCCAGCCGCGTGACTTCGACGACCAGGTTGTGAATCAGCTCGTAATACAGCGTTTCGACCCGGCCGAGCGACTCGGCGGTGCGCTGATTGACCCCGGCCTGAACGTGCAGCGCCTCGGCGATCGGGTTGGGATTGAAGAACAGCTTGAGGACGGGCCGCAGCAGCCGGCGCATGAAGCGCAGCAGAGGGCGGTGCGTCTCGAAAATCGTGGTGTCCTCGAACGCGAAATTCGGCGCCGCGGGCTGCTGGCTCCTGACGGCGCGGAACTGTTCCAGCAGGTCGGATCGCACGCGCGTCGGGTCGAGAAACGTCTCGAGCTTCGCGGTGGCGAGCTGCCGTATCTCCTGCTCGGTGTAGTCGGCGCCGCGCTTCTCGCGGATCCGCGCGCGGATTTGGCGCATGATCTGCTCGACGTCGACGGCATCGGAGCGGATTGAGAACTCAGCCATAAGTGAACCTTGATCGAACCCTTACCTCGCCGCCCTGTGCTTCCGGGCGGCGAATTCCGGCGCTTCCCTGATGCACGTGCCCAGGATCCCGATCGATCGGCCGAGCGCGCGGGCGCCGGTGAGCTGCAGCTCCGCGCCGCCGCTCCCCACGTCCGGGTAGCCCTGCTCGTCGGCCGTGACGTGCTCCCAGTTGCGGAACAGCCGGCCCCACGGGCTCTCCAGCACCTCGTGCATCATGCGCCTTGCGTGGACGGGGTACCAGAAGCTGTCGTGATACACCACGCTCGCCAGGTACGCCCACGGGGCGAGCACCGTCTTGAGCGACCACTCGACCGGCTTACGCAAGGGTCCCCAGTAGATCCTGTGCTGCATGCGCGAGGCGAACGTCATCCTCTGGAACGGCCCGACGAAGCGCCAGTTCTCGTTTGCCGCCTCCAGGTCGCCGACGATGTCAATCTCGCGCGGGTCGCCGCACCCGAGGCCGAGGTCGTGCGCCGCGCGGATGTACTTGATCTGCATCGGGTCGAAGCCCATGAGCTTCGCCGCGACCGCGTCGATGGCCACCTGGTCGGCGCTCGCCAGCAGCACGTTCTTCACGTGCGGCACCATGCAGCGGGGCCCGGGCCCGTCACCGGCGAACGTGCCGTCCATCACCGCGAACACGCCGCGATGAACCTTCTTCTGGATCATGAGCAGGTCCACGAGCGTTTCGTGGATGACCGGATGCGTCCAGTGCCGCCGCTCGTTGAGCAGCCCCCCGAACGCGTTCTTCATCGCGCCGGTCGTCGTCGTGAACACGTGGGTCTTCACGGTGGGCAGGTGGATGATGTTCTCGCCGATGAACCGCCGCGGGATCATGAACCCGTCGGGGTACACCTGGTTCAACACGAGGAACTTGTTCGCGAGGTCCCCCACGGCGTCGCGGACGTTGATCCAGTCCTCCCCCTCGTAGATGTGCACGTTGCGCAGCCCGTGCGCCTGGATCACGTTGAGCTGCTTGTTTTCGCGCTCGCCGAGGTGGGCGTCAATCACGACCGTCCGGTTGTGGCAGCCGTGGATCAACTCGGGACGGTAGCCATCCCGCTTCATCGCCCGGATCACCCCCTCGAGCTGCCACGGCGTGGTCGAGCTGCCCGGGAAGAAGAAATGCCAGGAGATGTTGATCTTGAGCGCCGTGTCCGCATCCGGCGCGATGACCTCGCGGTAGCCGCCGAGGTTCATCGCGGGCCATAGATGATGGCCATCACGGTCAGCGCGCAGAGCGCGACGCAGATGAGCAGGGGGCGGTCGGTCAGCAGCAGATCCGACGGGCTTCCGCCCAGTTCCTTCCGGTGCACGAGATACAGGTACCGGAAGATTCCGTACAGCGGAAAGGGCACCGTGAGGCCCAGGAGGCCGGTCTGGAACTTCGCTTCCGTCTCGGGGCTGATGGTGTAGAACGCGTACGCCACCAGCGTGGAGGCGGTGACCACCGAAATCATCTGGTCGAGCAGATAGGGGCTGTACTCACCCAGTATCTGGCGATGGTCTGTCGCACCATCGGCAAGCAGCACGAGCTCGTGCCGGCGTTTGCTGAGCGCGAGAAACAGCGCCAGCAGCACCGTGACGACGAGCAGCCAGTGGCTGATCGGGACGGCGATGGCGACCGCGCCGGCGACGGCCCGCACGACGAAACCGCCCGCGATCGTGAGCACGTCGATGATCACGATCCGCTTCAGCGGGCCGGAATACAGGCTCTGGAGCGCGACGTAGCCGGCCGCGACGAGCGCGAACAGCGGCCCGAGCGCCAGCGACGCCGCCAACCCGCCGGCGGCGAGGAGAGCGGCGGCGTAGGCAGCGATCCGCACGGGCAGCGCGCCGGACGCAATCGGGCGCGCCGACTTGACGGGATGCCGCCGGTCGGCGTCGCGGTCGACAATGTCGTTGACCAGGTAGATGGCGCTGGAAAGAGCGCAAAAAATCACGAACGCGCCGCTGGAGCGGGCAACCGCCTCCGCGTCCAGCAGCCGCTGTCCGAAGATCAGCCCCGCGAAGACGATGAGGTTCTTCGTCCACTGGTGGGGCCGGAGGGAGACGAGCAGGTATGATGCGGCTGCCACGAATCAATCCGCCTCAATTCGCGGCAGCCACATTCGGATCAGCTGAAGCTGCGGATCGCGTCCTGTTCTGACTCGAAGGTTTCAAAGACGGTCAGAAGCTTGGTGATCGACAGCAGGTCGGTGATTCGCTTCGTGAGGTTCACGAGTTTCAGCTTTCCACCTTGGCGGCTGACGGTCGTATACGTGCGGACGATTTCGCCGAGGCCCGCGCTGTCGATGTAGGGCACGCCCTCGAGGTTCAACACGATCTGCTTCCGGTCCTGCTGCAGCAGGGAATTGATCTTGTCCTTCAGCAGTTCGTCCCCCTCGCCGAGCGTCATCTTGCCCTTGAGGTCGAGTACCGTCACGCTGTTGACGACTCGTTCCTCGATCTGCATGCCAGATACCCTCCAACCGAAAGAGGGGCCGCGACGCGTGACCCCCGACGTGTTGACTGACAGGAACTAGACGCCGCCCGCGCCCATGAACTTGCGCTGCTGGAAGCACTCGCGGCAGAACACCGGACGCCCCTGAGTGGGCCGGAACGGCACTGTCGTTTCCTTCCCGCAGGCCGAGCAACTGGTATGGGTCTCCACGCGCTCGCGCGCCATCGGCTGCCCCGAGGGGCCGGCCGATCCACGCGAGGCACGCTTGGCTTTGCACGCCTTGCACCGCTTCGGCTCGTTCTTGAAGTTCTTGTCGGCGAAAAAGTGCTGCTCGCCGGCCGTCCAGACGAACTCCGCGCCACAATCCACGCACCGCAGGGACTTGTCCTGGAACTCCATTGCTCGTCCGCCCTTTCGGCTACTCCGACTCGCGGCGCTGCTTCTTGCGGGTCCGCTTCCGCGCGAGTGCTTGCTTCGCGCGGCGCTTGTCTCCCGGCTTCAGATAGAAGGAGTGCTTCTTGATATCCTTGATGATATCTTCCTGCTGGACCTTCCGCTTGAAGCGGCGAAGCGCGCTTTCGATCGATTCGCCTTCCTGAATCTTGACTTCGGCCAAACTACGAACACCCCCTCACCGCCCGGTGTGGTCCCTGCGAGGACCCGGCATTGAACCCAGAATATGCTAGGCTACCACAGGTAAACGCGGATTCTATTGCAAGTACCCGCGCGCGCGTCAACGAAAAGTCTGGTGCGTGACAATCTGTGAACGTGCGGGGCTTTCTCCCCATAACCCTCTCATTCGACTGCGGATAACTCTGGCGTGAGAGTCCTCGTCATCGGCAGCGGCGCGCGCGAGCACGCGCTCGCCTGGAAACTCCGCTCGGATTCGACCGTCGCTGACGTTCTGGCCGTCCCCGGCAACCCCGGCATCGCCCGATGCGCGCGTCTGACGGCGGGCGATCCCGCCGACCCGGCCGCCATGCTGGCGCTCGCGCGCCGCGAGCACGTCGATCTCACCGTCGTCGGCCCCGAAGTGCCGCTCGAGCGCGGCATCGTGGACGCGTTCCGCGCCGCCGGGCACGCGATTGTGGGCCCCACGCGCTTCGCCGCTCAGCTCGAGACCAGCAAGGTCTTCGCGAAGGACTTCATGGCCCGGCATGGCGTGCCGACGGCCCGGTATCGAGTCTGCGGCTCGGCGGACGAAGCCCGCTCGGTCCTGCGCGGCGGGAGCTTCGGCTATCCGGTCGTGCTCAAGGCGGACGGCCTCGCGGCAGGCAAAGGGGTCGTCGTGGCCACCGGCGCCGCGATGGCGGAAGACGGCGTGCGCGGCGCGATGATCGATCGCCGGTTTGGTGAGGCCGGCGCGAGACTGGTCATCGAAGAGTTCATGGAGGGGACCGAAGCGTCGTTTTTCGTGCTGTGCGACGGACGCACGGCGCTGCCGCTCACCTCCGCGCAGGATCACAAGCGCGTGTTCGACGCCGACGAGGGGCCGAACACCGGCGGCATGGGAGCGTTCGCGCCGAGCCCGCTCGTCACCCCGCAGGTGGCGGCGCGCGTGATGGAGGAGATCGTCCGCCCGGTGCTCGAAGGCCTCGCGCGCGAGGGGCACGGCTACAGCGGATTTCTCTACGTCGGGCTGATGCTCACGCCCGCCGGTCCGCGCGTGGTCGAGTTCAACGTGCGGTTCGGCGACCCGGAGGCGCAGGTGGTGATCCCGATGATCGAAGGCGATCTCGCCCCGCTGCTGATGGCGTCGGCCGCCGGCGCGCTCGATGGCGCGGGCGTCCGATTCTCGCCCCACCCGCACGTGGGTGTCGTGCTCGCCTCCGGTGGATACCCCGGCACGTTCGAGAACGGAAAACCGATCGCCGGCGTCCGTGACGCAGAGCAGCTCGACGACGTGATCGTCTTCCATGCCGGGACGGCCCTGCGCGACGGCGCGCTCGTGACCGCAGGGGGCCGCGTGCTGACAATTGTCGGCCGCGGCGCGAGCTATGCGGACGCGATCGGCAGGGCCTACGAGGGTATCGGGAGGATCTCGTTTGGCGGCATGCACTATCGCCGAGACATCGGAAGGAAGGCGCTTGAATGGATGTCCTGATCCTGATGGGGTCCGATTCCGACGCTCCCGTCATGCAGGGAGCGGTGGACACGCTGACGGAGCTCGGCCTCACGTGCGAGATGACGGTGGCATCGGCGCACCGCTCGCCCGCGCGTGTGATGAAGCTGGTCGAGGAGGCGCCCGGCCGCGGCGTGAAGGTCTTCATCACGGCCGCGGGGGCCGCCGCACACCTCGCGGGGGTCGTCGCCGCGCACACGACGCTGCCGGTCATCGGCGTGCCGATCGCCTCATCTGACCTGAAGGGGCTCGACGCGCTGTTCTCGACCGTGCAGATGCCGCCGGGCGTGCCCGTCGCCACGGTTTCAATCGGCAAGCCCGGCGCGACCAACGCCGCGGTGCTCGCCGCGCAGATCGTCGCCGTCGCGGACCCACGCGTGGCGCAGGCGCTCAAAGACTACAAGAAGAAGCTCGCCGAGAAGGTGGAGAAGGCCGCGGAGCGGTTGTCGAAGCCACCGGTCTAAAGACCGGCGGCTACTGGCACGTGTAGCCGCCGCTGGCACGTGCAGCCGCCGCCCTTCGGGGCGGCGGTCGGCTCTAGGCCATCGCCGACGCCAGCGCCTGCCCAGGCGAGCGCTTTGCGCCGACCTCGGTGATGAGCTGCCCGCAGGCCGCGCGGATGTCGCGGCCGCGGCTCTTGCGGACGGAGACCGTCAAGCCCGCGTCCGCCAGGATCCTCGCAAAGGCGTTCACGCGCTCGTCCGACGGCCGCCGGAAGGGGATACCCGCCGCCTCGTTGAGCGGCAGCAGATTGATCTTCGAACGGATGCCGTGCATCAGCTTCACGAGCCGGCGCGCATCCTGGGGCGAATCGTTCACATCGGCGATCACCACGTACTCGAACGTGATGCGGTTCCGCTTCTTCAGCGGAAACTCGCGGCAGGCGTTCAGCAGATCGTCCAGGCCATACTTGCGGTTCACCGGCACGAGGCGATCGCGCGTGTCCTCGGTCGTCGCGTGCAGGGAGATCGCCAGGTTCGGCATCAGAGGCTCGTGCGCCAGCCGCTGCAGCGCCGGCAGCACGCCAACGGTGGACAGCGTCACGCGCCGCGGCGAGACCGACAGCCCGTGCGGGTCGTGCAGCATCCGCAGCGCCTTCATCGTCGCGTCGTAGTTGTGCAGCGGCTCGCCCATCCCCATCAGGACGATGTTGAACGGCTTCTCGAGCATGCCGAGCTCGCGCGCAAGAACCCGGACCTGGCCCGCGATCTCGCCGGCGGTGAGATGGCGATCGAGCCCCATCTTTCCGGTCAGGCAGAACGCGCACTTCATCGCGCAGCCGACCTGCGTCGACACGCAGAACGTGTTGGAGGGCGTGTCGGGTATGAACACCGACTCGATCTGCCGCCGATCGTCCAGCTCGAGCACGAACTTCGTCGTCCCGTCGCTTGACACCTCCCTGCGGAGCACGTGAGGCGTCGACACGCGGAAGTTGCGCGCGAGATCCTCGCGGAGCGCGACCGAAAGGTCGGTCATCCCCGCGAAATCCGTCACGCCGCGGCGATGCACCCAGCCGAAGAGCTGCCGCGCGTGAAACCGCGCCCGGCCCGTCGCCTCGAGCGCGTCCTCCAGTTCGCCGAGTTCCAGCTCCGCGATGTTCATGAGCCACCAGGAGGCGCCAAGCCCCTTCGATCCATTGTACGTATCGGTTGCTGCGGTTGCGAGGTCAGCAACCCGCGTGTTATGATCATCGCTCACGGCGGCGCTCTCGTAATCCCTTCTGTACCAATAAGTTCCGACGCTTCTAGTTCAGATGATCGTTCGTGAGGTTCTGGACCACGGTCTTCGTCTCATCACCGAGGCGATGCCGCACGTCCGGTCGGTCAGTATCGGTGTCTGGCTGACGCGCGGGTCGCGGCACGAAGCGGACTCGCGGGCGGGGATCGCGCATTTCGTCGAGCACATGCTCTTCAAGGGCACGGCGACGCGGACGGCCGAGGACATCGCGCAGGCGATCGATTCGATCGGCGGCCAGCTCGACGCGTTCACGGCGAAAGAGTACGCCAGCTACTACATCAAGGTCCTCGACGATCACCTGCCGCTCGCCATCGACCTGCTCTCGGACATCGTGCTGAACCCCGCCTTCCCCGCCGACGAGATCGAGCGCGAGAAGAAGGTGATCCTCGAAGAGTTCAAGATGGTCGAGGACACGCCGGACGACCTCGTCCACGAGGTGTTCACGCAGCATTTCTGGGAAGGGCATCCGCTGGGGCGCCCGATCCTCGGTACCCGGGAAGCGGTCGAAGGGCTGACGCAGGACGGCATCCGCGAGTACTTCCGCGGCGCGTACGTCGCGCCGAACATCGTCATTGCGGCGGCGGGAAACGTCGCGCACGAGCGCGTGCGCGACCTGGTGTCGCGGGCCTTCGGGCCGTTGCCGGCCTCGGGCGCGGCGGTGACGCAGAGCACGCCCACCGTGGTGCCGCACGTCGTCGTCCGGACCAAGGACATCGAGCAGAGCCATGTCTGTATCGGGACGCCGGGCTATCCGCAGCGGCACGACGACCGGTACGTGAGCTACATCCTGAACACGGTGCTCGGCGGCTCGATGAGCTCGCGGCTGTTCCAGAACATCCGCGAAAAGCGGGGCCTCGCCTACGCGGTGTTCAGCAGCTTGAGCGCGTACCTGGACGCCGGCGCGCTGACCATCTACGCCGGGTGCGGCGCCGACGAGGTCGACCAGGTGGTCGACCTCGTCGTCGAGGAATTGAGGGCGATGAAGAGCGCGCGCGTGCCGGAGGCGGAGCTGCGGCGGGCGAAGGATCACCTGAAGGGGAGCCTCATGCTGTCGCTCGAGAACACCGCAAGCCGCGTGTCGCACCTCGCGCGGCAGGAGATCTACTTCGACCGGTACTTCTCGATGGACGAGACGCTGGCCGGCATCGAGCAGGTGAGCGCTGCGGATCTGCAGCGCGTGGCCGGCGACCTGTTCGTGAACGGTCACGTGAGCGTCACGGTGCTCGGCCCCAGGGACGGATATGCGCTCACGCGCGAGAGGCTGGATCTGAGCTGAGGACGCGCCTGCGCGAGAACAAGAGATGATTCCACGCTACACACGCCCCGAAATGGGCGCCGTCTGGAGCGAGCAGCGCCGCTACGAGGCCTGGCTCCAGGTGGAGCTGGCGGCCACCGACGCGCTCGTCGAGGCGGGGGTGGTCCCGGCAGATGCGGCGCGTGAGCTTGGCGCGAAGGCGGGCTTCGACATCGCGCGGATCGAGGAAATCGAGCAGACGACGCAGCACGACGTGATTGCGTTCACCACCGCCGTCGCGGAGAAAGTCGGGCCGGCCGCGCGGTGGCTGCATTTCGGCCTGACCTCGTCGGACGTGCTCGATACCGCGCTCGCCCTGCAGATGCGCGACGCGTGCGATGTGATCCTGGGCGATCTCGACGCGCTGGCCGAAGCGATCCGGCGTCGCGCCGAGGAGCATCGGCGGACGCCGATGATTGGCCGGACCCACGGCGTGCACGCCGAGCCGATGACGTTCGGCCTGAAGCTGGCGCTCTGGTACGCCGAAGTGCAGCGGAACGTCGCGCGCGTGCGTCGCGCGCGCGAGGTCGTCAGCGTGGGCAAGCTCTCGGGGGCGGTCGGCACCTTCGCGCACCTCGATCCGTCGATCGAAGCGCGCGTCTGCGCGCGCCTCGGGCTCGTTCCGGCACCCGTGTCATCGCAGGTCGTGCAGCGCGATCGCCACGCGGAGCTGATGAGCGCGCTGGCGATCGCCGCGGCGTCGCTCGAGAAGTTCGCGCTCGAAATTCGCGGCCTGCAGAAGACGGAGATTGGCGAGGTCGAGGAGCCGTTCGGGAAAGGGCAGAAGGGCTCGTCGGCGATGCCGCACAAGCGAAACCCGATCGGCTGCGAGCAGATCTGCGGCCTGGCGCGGCTGCTGCGCGCCAACGCGATGGCGGCGCTCGAGAACGTGGCGCTCTGGCACGAGCGCGACATCTCGCATTCCTCGGTGGAGCGCGTCATCCTGCCCGACAGCTTCATCGCGCTCGACCACATGCTGCGCCGGTTCACGCGGATCGTCTCGGGGATGGTGGTGTATCCCGAGCGGATGCTCGAGAACCTGCGGCGCTCCCGCGGCGTCGTGTTCTCCGGCTCGGTCCTGCTGGAGCTGGCCCGCCGCGGCGTCTCGCGCGAGCAGGCATACGAATGGGTCCAGCGCAACGCCATGCGGGCCTTCCACGAGCAGGCGGACTTCAAGGACCTGCTGCTCGCCGACCCCGACATCGCCAGGGTGCTGCCGGCCGCCGAGATCGAGCGCGCGTTCGATCTCGACGATCAGCTTCGAAACGTGGACGCGATCTTCGCGCGCGTCTACCAGGAGGTCACGGCGTGAGCGTGCGTGCGAGAGTGTTCGTCACGTTGAAGCCGTCCGTCTTCGACCCGCAGGGGCGGACCATCGCCGAGGCGCTGCGCTCGATGGGGTACGCCTCGGTCGGCGACGTCCGGCAGGGCAAGTACTTCGAGCTGGACGTGGATGCAACGACGGCCGAGCAGGCGCGCGCGCTGGCGTCCGAGGTGGCGGACCGGCTGCTGGCAAATCCGGTGATCGAGAGTTATCGGGTGGAGATCGAGTAGCGGGCGGTGCGCGGTGGACAGTGGGCAGTGAGGGGTGAATGAAGTTTGCGATCGTCGTGTTTCCGGGATCCAACTGCGACCATGACGCCTACCACGCCGCGAAGCACGTGCTCGGCCAGGACGCGGAGTTCGTCTGGCACAAGGAGACGACGCTTGGCGGGGCGGACGTGGTGGTCCTCCCGGGCGGGTTTTCCCACGGAGATTACCTGCGCACCGGCGCGATCGCGCGCTTCTCGCCGGTGATGGAGGCCGTACAGGCCTTCGCGGCCGGCGGTGGCCCGGTGCTCGGTATCTGCAACGGTTTCCAGATCCTGCTCGAGGCGGGACTGCTCCCGGGCGCGATGCTGCGCAACGCCGATTTGACGTTTCACTGCGAGCACGTCAACGTCCGCGTGGAGGCGGCCGACACGCCGTTCACCAGCCTGTGCCGTGAGGGGCAGGTGCTCAGCCTGCCGATCGCGCACGGCGAAGGCAACTACTTCGCGGAGCCGGACGTCCTGCGCGCGCTCGACGAGCAGCGGTGCGTCATTTTCAGGTATGCGACGGCCGCGGGAGAGGTCACGCCGGCCGCCAACCCGAACGGGTCGGCGCGTAACGTGGCCGGCATCTGCAACGAGCGCCGCAACGTGGTCGGCCTGATGCCGCACCCCGAGCGCGCGTGCGAGCGCGCGCTCGGCAGCGCCGATGGCCTCCTCCTGTTCGAATCCGTCGTCGCGTCGCTGCGCGCGGCAGGCGCGGTGTCGGTGCCGGTGGGGCGATGACGACGATCGACGCGGCGACGATCGCGCGCCACGGCCTGACGCCCGAGGAGTACGGGCGCATCGAGACGGCGCTCGGCCGCGCGCCGAACCTCACCGAGCTGGGATTGTTCTCGGTGATGTGGTCCGAGCACTGCAGCTACAAGAGCTCCAGGCTGCACCTGAAGAAGCTGCCGACCGGGGGACCGCGCGTCCTCCAGGGGCCCGGGGAAAACGCCGGCGCCGTGGACATCGGCGACGGCCTCGCGTGCGTGTTCAAGATCGAGTCGCACAACCATCCGTCGTTCATCGAGCCGTACCAGGGCGCGGCGACCGGCGTGGGCGGCATCATCCGCGACATCTTCACGATGGGCGCCCGGCCCGTCGCGCTGCTGAACTCGCTGCGCTTCGGCTCGATCGACGAGCCGCTCGCGCGCCGCATCCTGGAAGGGGTGGTGTCGGGCATCGCCGGCTACGGCAACAGCATCGGCATCCCGACGATCGGCGGCGAGATCCAGTTCGACGAGGCGTACGCGGGCAACCCGCTGGTCAACGTGCTGTGCGTGGGCCTCGCGACAGCCGACGGCCTCGTGAAAGGCCGCGCCGCCGGCGCCGGCAACCCGGTGTACTACGTCGGGGCGAAGACCGGGCGCGACGGCATCCACGGCGCGACGATGGCGTCGGCGGAGTTCGACGAGAAGTCGTCGGAGAAACGGCCGGCGGTGCAGGTCGGCGATCCGTTCATGGAGAAGCTCCTGCTCGAGGCGTGCCTGGAGCTGATGAAGTCCGATGCCGTCATCGGCGTCCAGGACATGGGCGCCGCGGGCCTGACGTGTTCGACGGCGGAGATGGGCGCGCGCGCCGGCACGGGCGTCGAGATCGACGTCTCGCTCGTGCCGCAGCGAGAGACGGGGATGTCGCCGTACGAGATTCTGCTGTCCGAATCGCAGGAGCGGATGCTGCTCGTCGTGCGGAAGGGACGCGAACGAGAGGTCGAGGATATCTTCGAGAAGTGGGACCTTCACGCGGTGCGCATCGGCGAGGTCACGCCGGACACGCGGCTGCGCGTGAAAGACCGCGGCGTGCTCGTCGCCGATGTGCCGAACGTCGCGCTTGTGGACGAGTCGCCGCTCTACGACCGGCCGTACTCGCGGCCCGCAGATCTCGATGAACGCCAGCGGTTCGCGCCAGGCGACCTCGACGTTCGCGAGACGCCGCAGCAGGCGTTCATGACGCTGCTGGCCTCGCCCGGCATCGCGAGCAAGCGCTGGGTGTACCGGCAGTACGACCACATGGTCCGCACCAACACGATCGTGCTTGCCGGGCGCGGCGCGGGCGTCATCCGGGTGAAGGGCACCGCGCGAGGGCTTGCCGTATCGGTCGACGGCAACGGGCGGTTCTGTTACCTCGACCCGCGGCGCGGTGCGATGCTGGCCGTGGCCGAGGCGGCGCGCAACGTCGCGTGTGCCGGGGCAATGCCGATCGGCGCGACCAACTGCCTGAACTTTGGCAATCCCGAGCGCCCGGAGATCATGTGGCAGCTCGTCGAGGCGATCGAGGGGATCGCCGAAGCCTGCCGGGCGCTGGACGTGCCGATTACCGGCGGCAACGTCAGCCTCTACAACGAGACCGAGGGGCGCGCCATCCACCCCACGCCCGTGCTCGGCGTCGTCGGGCTGATCGAGGATGCGTCGAAGGCGATCGACCGCGTGTTCCGCGGAGAAGGGCGCGAGATCGTGCTGTTCGGCGAAAACGCCGGCGAGCTTGCGGGCAGCGAGTATCAGAAGGTCGTGCACGGTGCGGTGCGCGGCATCCCGCCCGCGCTCGATCTGGCCCGGGAGCGCGCGCTCCAGCACCTGCTCGTGCGGGCCGTCGCCGAAGGCCTGGTCGAATCGGCGAACGACTGCTCGGAGGGGGGCGTCGCGGTGGCGCTGGCGGAGTCCGCGTTCGACTCGGGCGGCGTCGGGCTCACCGTGAACCTCGACGCCGCGCCCGTCGCCGGCGCGGCGCGGCTGGCGGCGACGCTGTTCGGTGAGTCCGCGAGCCGCGTCGTCGCGTCTGTACAGGAGGCGCGGCGCGGCGCTCTGCTGTCGCTCGCCGCAGAGCTCGGCGTCCCCGCGAAGGTCATCGGTGCAACGGGCGGCGGGCGGATTAGGATCTCCGTGGATGGCGAGCGGGCGATCGACAGCCCGCTCGCAGACGCCGAGCGTGTCTGGAGCGCGGCGCTCGGAGCGTATTACCGGAGGCGTGACGCCACGCACGTGGCGTGATGACATGGCACTGAACGAGCTGCACGAGGAGTGCGGGGTCTTCGGCATCTACGGCCAACCCGAGGCTGCCACGATGGCGTATCTCGGGTTGTACGCGCTGCAGCATCGCGGCCAGGAGAGCGCCGGCATCGCCTCGTCTGACGGCGTGAAGCTCCACGTCTCCCGCTCGATGGGGTACGTGGCTGACAGTTTTGACGAGCGGACCATGGCCGGCCTGCCGGGTGGCGCCGCGATCGGCCACGTGCGGTACTCGACGTCGGGCGAGAGCCACCTCCAGAACGCGCAGCCGTTCGTGATCGACTGCGTGCACGGCGAGATCGCCGTCTGTCACAACGGCAATCTGGTCAATGCACAGGAGCTGCGCGACGAGCTCGTGGGGCGCGGGTCAATTTTCCAGACCACGAGCGATACGGAGGTGCTGCTCCACCTCTACGCGCGATCGAAGGCGTCCAGCGTCGAAGACGCGATCGTGGATTCGGTCTCGCACGCGACCGGCGCGTTCTCGCTCCTGTTTCTCACCAAGGACCTGCTCGTCGCGGTGCGCGACCCGCACGGCTTCCGCCCGTTGGCGCTCGGACGCCTGGGTGACGCGTACATCGTGTGCTCCGAGACGTGCGCGATGGATCTGATCGGGGCCACCTACCTCCGCGACATCGAGCCCGGCGAGGTGCTTGTGATCGGCGAGCACGGCATGCGCTCGATCAAGCCCTTCGGCGCGGCACGGCTGGCCCACTGCATCTTCGAGCACGTGTACTTCGCTCGCCCCGACAGCTACGTGTTCGGCGAAAGCGTCAACGAGATCCGGACGAACTTCGGCCGGCAGCTCGCGAAGGAATCGCCGGTCGATTCCGACGTCATCGTGCCGATTCCGGACTCCGGCGTCTGCGCGGCCACCGGCTTCGCCGAGACGTCTGGCGTGATGATGCAGATGGGGCTCATCCGCAACCACTACGTGGGCCGCACCTTCATCCAGCCACAGCAGTCGATCCGCCACTTCAACGTGAAGGTGAAGCTGAATCCCGTGCGGAGCATCCTCGAGGGCAGGCGCGTCGTGCTCGTGGATGACTCGATCGTGCGCGGCACCACCAGCCGCAAGATCGTCCGCATGGTGCGCGCGGCGGGCGCGCGCGAAGTGCACATGCGCATCAGCTGCCCGCCGACGATCTCGCCCTGCTTCTACGGCGTAGATACCCCGCGGCGTTCGGAGCTGATTGCCGCGACGCACACGCTCGAGGAGATCAAGAAGTACATCGAGGCGGACAGCCTGTCCTATCTCAGTCTCGAGGGGCTGCTCGGCGCCGTTGGCGCCAGGCGGACGTCGTATTGCACCTCCTGCTACACCGGCGAGTATCCCGTCGAATTTCCGCGCAACGAGCAGGCGTACCTGCAGCTCGCGCTCAAACTCGTTCAGTGACGCGCGTCCGGCTCTCGATCGTGGGAAGCGCCGGGCTGGCCGCCGTGCTGCTCCTCGTCGTCCCCACCGTGCCCGCGGCGCAGGAGACGGACGTCACGCCCGCGCAGCTGCGGGCCGCGATCGATCAGCTCGGGCAGCTCGACTTCAACACGCGGATGAATGCCGCGCGGACCGTCCGTCGAGCCAGACCGGCGCAGGGGGTACCGGCACTCATCGAAGCGGTCACGTCGCACGCGGACGGATACGTGCGATTCAGGGCGCTCGTGTTGCTGTCGGGTTTCAACGACCCGCGCACGAAGTCCGTGATCCTGCCGTTGCTCGCCGATCCGAACGATCGGCTGCGGTCGACCGCGTACTCGTGGCTGGAGCACAATCGCACGCCGGAGGCGCTCCCTCAGCTTCTCAAAGCGCTCGACCGTGAAGAATCGGAGTTCGTGCGGCCCGAGCTGATGCGGGCGGTGGCCGCCTACGGTGACGATTCTCGTGCCCGCGAGGTGATGAAAAACCTGGTCAGCCGCGGACAGGATTTCTTTCGCAGCGTCGCGATCGAGGCGCTTGGCGACCGCAAGGGCGCGTATGCGATTCCGGAGCTGACCCGTGTCGCCGGGCTCGACGGCCCTCTCCAGGACGACGCGGTGATCGCGCTGGGCAAGATCGGCGACAAACGCTCCGTCGAGACGTTCGCGGCCCTGCAGCGCACGGCGCCACGCGACGTGCAGCCGTCCATCGCCGCGGCGATCTGCTTGCTCGGGACCAATTGCGCGACGCACAAGAGTTATCTCGTCGAAACCGTCCGTTTTGCGATCGGCAATATCGGCTTCCAGGAGCTGCTTCGGCCAGCGGTCGGCGGGCTTGCGGCGATCGCGGCGGGTGGCGACGAACAGGCGCTGCAGGCGCTCGTCGATGCGGGTGCGCCCGCAAGGGATCCTGCCCGGGCGCCGATCGCGCTCGGCCTCGGTCTGGCTGCGATTCGCAACCCCGAGGCGATGCTGCGCGTCGTCGCCGCACAGGGGGATCCGGTCCCGCTGATCGAGTTGCTGCGCGAGGCGTTCGATATGCTCGAAGAGGATTTCGAGGAAGAACAGTTTTTCGCGACCGTGCGGCGTGCATACTGGAAGGCGGCCGAGGGCACGCCGCCGCGGCGCGCGGCAGGGATCCTGATTCAGAAACTGGAGTTCTAGCGTACCTGGCCACTGGCCACTGACAATGAAGTACAAGGAATCCGGCGTCGATATCGAGGCGGGCAACGAGGTCGTCCGGCGCATCCGCCAGATGGCGCGGGGAACGTTCACGTCGAATGTGCTGTCGGACATCGGCAGCTTTGGCGGGCTGTTCGGTCTCGACGTGGCACGGTATCGCCAGCCGGTGCTTGTCGCGAGCGCTGACGGCGTCGGCACGAAGTTGAAGGTCGCCTTCATGACGGGCCGGCACGACACGGTCGGTGCCGACCTCGTCAACCACTGCGTCAACGACATCCTCGTGCAGGGCGCCGAGCCGCTGTTCTTCCTCGATTACCTGGCGACCGGCGCGCTCGCGCCCGATATCGCCGAGCAGATTGTGGCGGGCGTCGCGCGGGGATGCCGCGAAAACGGGTGCGCGCTGCTTGGCGGAGAAACCGCGGAGATGCCCGGGTTTTACGCTGCCGGCGAGTACGACATCGCGGGATTTATCGTGGGCGTCGTCGATCGCGAGCGGGTGATCGACGGCCGGCGCGTCGCTGCCGGCGACGTGCTGATCGGCCTTCCCTCCAGCGGGCTGCACACGAACGGATACTCGCTCGCGCGCCGGATCGCGTTCGAGCAGGTGGGCCTGAACGCCTCTGCGCGCGTCCAGGAGCTTGGCGCCGCCATCGGCGATGCGTTGCTCGCCCCTCACCGCTCCTATCTGCCCGTGATCCGGCCTCTGTTGCCGTCGGGAACGATCAAGGCCATGGCCCACATCACCGGCGGCGGCATCACCGACAACGTGCCGCGGGTCTTGCCGGAGGGCGTGCGCGCCCGCATCGACACGTCTGCCTGGGAAGTGCCGCCGATCTTCCGCTGGCTCCAGCGGGCCGGCAATGTCCCCGACGCCGACATGCGGCGTACCTTCAACATGGGCATCGGGTTGATACTCGTCGTCGCGTCCGCGGAGGCCGCCGGCGTACTCGCGCAGCTCCCCGAAGGCCGTGTCATCGGCGATCTTGCTCCCGGCAACCGTGCCGTCACTTACGAAAATTGAAAAAAGGGGTCGGGAGCCTTTTTTCGTGGCCGCCCCCTCGGCCTGACCGCTGATTCCAGTCCGAGTGTCTCAACCGCGTGGAGGACCCAGTCCTCTTCTCCATACGGCGCACCTCGCCGGATCGCTTTCCGGATCGCACGCACTTCATCGAGATCCATCGGGGTGTTGACCAGTGTCACCCAATCGTCCGGCAATCGGACGGGGCACTCCGCCAGCGGAGGCGCATCGACCCCATCCTGCCGCTGCCGCAGGCTTCCCCATTTCCAGTCTTCGGCCGTGAGAGCCAGTCCGGCCTTGAGGGCGTTACGTTCCACATAACGCACGACGCGCAACAGGTGATCGTTGCCCTGGACGGGAATCGCTTTGTACCGCCCCTGGTACAGCGGGCCCGTGCCCGTCGTCTGATGCCAGCAGTGAAAACGCTGCGTATGAGTCATCGTCAGCCAGTGCATGAAGCGAGACAGTTGTTGCCCGTTTTCTGGCTGCAAGACGAGGTGCCAATGGTTCGGCATGATGCAATAGGCGATCAGTCGAAGATTGACTCGACGGCAGGCTTCATCGAGAACCACAAGAAAGGCGCGATAGTCGCCACTGTCGAAAAACAGGGTCTCGCGTCGAGAGGCACGATTTACCACATGAAAGACGAACTCACCGGTGCAGATCCTGCGACGACGGGGCATACTAGGCTGTGTCTGAGCGACTTGAGCAAGCGCGGTACCAGTGATGTCAGAAAAAAAGGCTCCCGACCCCTTTTTACAATTTTCGAAAGTGCCGGTTCTTGGCGTGTTGATCTCCGGGCGGGGAAGCAACCTGCAATCGATCATCGACGCGATTGCGCAGGGGCGGCTGCGCGCGCGCATCGCGGTGGTGATCTCGAATCGCACGGGGGCGTACGGGCTGGAACGCGCGCGGACGGCGGGGATCGAGACCCTCGTGCTGGATCACAAGGCGTTCGCGTCGCGCGACGAGTACGACGCGCGGCTTGCGCGCGAGCTGACGCTGCGCGGCGTTCAACTGGTGTGCCTGGCGGGATTCATGCGCCTGGTGGGGCGCGCGCTGCTCGACGCGTTCCCCAACGCGGTCCTGAACATCCACCCATCGCTGCTGCCCGCGTTTCCCGGCCTCGAGGCGCAGCGCCAGGCGTTCGAGCACGGCGTGAAAGTCTCGGGGGCGACCGTGCATCTCGTCACCGGTGAGCTCGATGGAGGCCCCATCGTCGTGCAGGCTGCGGTGGCCGTGCTCGAAGGGGACACCGTCGAGACCCTCGCGGCCCGCATTCTCGAGCAGGAACATCGCCTGTATCCCGAGGCGATCGCCCGCGTCCTCGCGGGCGGGTGGCGGCTCGAGGGGCGGCGCTTCATTGCCGGTGCTCCGCGTCCCGCGGAGCGTTAATCATCGGCAACCGGAGCGATCCGCGCGCCTAGAAATCGGATTGCCGCTTTAACGTGAGGATCGCGACCTCGGGCGGGCAGTTCAGGCGGATCGGGACGTACACGGTTCCCACGCCGCGGCTGACGTAAATGGACGTGTTCTCCCGTGTGCCCAGCCCCGCGACGACAGGGAACGGCCGTGCGGCGACCGCCCCGAGGCCCGGCAGCACGATCTGGCCGCCATGCGTGTGGCCGGAGAGCACGAGGGAGACGTCGAGATCCGCCGCTTCCTTCAACCGCCTTGGATCGTGTGCGAGCAGCACGGTCGTGGCCGTGGCGCCGGCCAGCACTTTCGCGATGCGGTCGACGCGACGGGTCCAGAACCGGATCCCGGCGATCTCCAGGCGCTCGCCGCGAATCACGATCTGCGTGCGCTCGTCCTTCAGGACGACGAAGCCCCTGGCGGCCAGCGCGGCGGGCATGTCGCGATCGTCGTCGTGGTTGCCGAGCACGGCAAACACGCCGTGCGGCGCGTTCAGGGGCGCGAGCAGTTCGGCGGCGCCGCCCACGTAGCGCCGATCCCCCCAGGTCACGTAGTCACCGCCGAGGACGATCAGATCGGGCGCCGCATCGAGCGTGGCCCGGACCGCGCGCTCGATGTCTTCGGCGGGGACCGTGGAGCTGAAGTGCGTGTCGGTGACGAGCGCCACGCGCAGGCCGTCGAGGGCATCGGGCAACCCCGAGACCGGCACGTGGGTCCGGGTGATCTCGAGGCGATGCCGCTCGTAGAGGAACCCGTAGCCTGCCGATCCGGTCGCCACGCCTGCGCCGGCGACCGCGAGCGCCTGGAGCAGGGTGCGACGCGACAGCGATGCGCCGCCAGGCCGGCCACGGGCGGCCCGCGTGTGCCGTTGAGCCGCCTGAGGAAGTCCGCGGCGCGCCATCAGTGCTTCGTGAACTCGAAAAGCCCGCACGAATACGACGCCCGTGCGAGCGTGGCGAGGTTCGGGTGTTCGATCAAGGCGCCACCGTCGTCCACCGCCTGGAGGTCGAGCAACCGCAGATTTCCGAGGGCGTCGATGAGCGTGCGCGGGTCGAAGATCCGCTCGCTGTTAAACCTGACCCGCTCTCGGCCGACGGGCGCGCCGAGGTACAGGCGCCCGCCGGGGCGCAGCACGCGCGCGAACTCGCGCAGTGCCTTGAAGCACCCGTCCGGATCGATCGCGTCCCCGTAGCGACCGAGCCCGATATGCTCGACGGCGTGGAGGCTCGAGAGGGATTCCACGCTGTCGTCCGCGAAGGCGTCGAGCCGGCACGCGTCGCCCTGCACGAACCGGAGCCCGGCGACATCGCTGTGCAGGGGCCTGATGTCGACCACGGTCACGGGCATGAACGCGAGCACGTGCGCGACGAAGCCGTCGACGCGGGATCCGACGTCCACGTGGCTGGCCGGCCGCCTCGCGCAGATCCGGCGTGCCGCCCACAAATCCTGGTGGAAGTAGTGCCCGCTCGCGCTGCCGGCTTCAGCGAAGTAGTCGTGCAGGATTGGCTCCAGATCCCACGGGTCCAGCGGAAAAGGGCCTCTTCCGGCCGCGCGCGCGTACTGGCGCGCCTCGCGCCAGAACCGGGGCAGGCGCCGGAGCAGCCACGTCTGGCGTGGGTTGAGCCCGACGAACGCCGCCAGGCCCAGCGCGCGAGTCACCGCGTGGGGCAGACGCGAGGCCATGCGCCGCTATGGTAACTTGATTCGCAGCATGGATCTCTTCCGCGAGTTCGAATGGCGCGAGATGGTGTACGACGCAACCGACGGCGCGCGCGACGCCCTCCGCTCCGGACAGGTTACGGGTTACATCGGCTTCGATCCGACCGCCGACAGCCTGCACGTCGGCTCGCTCCTCCCAGTCATGGCGCTCGCGCGTTTTCAACGCGCCGGCCACGCGCCCATCGCCATCGTCGGCGGCGGGACCGGCCTCATCGGCGATCCGAGCGGAAAGACGCAGGAGCGGCAGCTCCTGACCACCGAACAGGTGGAGGCGAACGTCGTGGGGATCCGCCGGCAGCTCGAACGCTTCCTGGATTTCGACCGCGCCCCGAACGCCGCGCGGATCGTGAACAACGCGGACTGGCTGGTGACGATCCCGCTCATGACGTTCCTGCGCGACATCGGCAAGCACTTCACGGTGAATTACCTGCTGCAGAAGGAATCGGTGAAGCGGCGGCTGGAGTCCGAGGAGGGGATCTCCTACACCGAGTTCAGCTACCTGCTCACGCAGGCGTACGACTTCGTCGTGCTGCACGATCGCTTCGGCTGCACGCTGCAGATGGGCGGCAGCGATCAGTGGGGGAACATCACGGCCGGCATCGATCTGATTCGCAAGCTGCGCGGCGCAAAGGCGCACGGCATCGTGCTGCCGCTGGTGACGACCGCATCCGGCGTGAAGTTCGGCAAGACCGAGGTGGGCACCGTGTGGCTGGATGCCGCGCGCACCTCGCCGTTCCGCTTCTACCAGTTCTGGCTGAACACCGACGATCGCGACGCCGTCCGATACCTGAAGTTCTTCACGTTTCTCGATGAGACGGCGATCGAGGAGCTCGCGCGCGCGTCCGAGGCGTTCCCGGAGCGCCGTGACGCGCAGCGGGCGCTCGCGGCGCACGTGACCGACCTCGCGCACGGCCCCGAACAGCGGCAGCGCGCCGAGGCGGCATCGGCGCTGCTCTTCAAGGGGGACGTGCGGAACGCCTCCAAGGACGACATCCTCACCGTCTTCGAAGACGTGCCGTCAACCGCGGTTGACGCCGCCGACTTCGGCACCGACGGGCTCCCGGTCACCCGGCTGATCACGCTTTCCGGCCTCGAGCCGTCCACGAGCGCCGCAGTCCGGCTCGTCAAGGGAGGCGGGTTTTACGTGAACGACGCGCGCGTCTCGAGCGAGAAAGAGCGAGTCGGCCTGGATCAGGCGATCGAAGGAGAGATCTTCGTGCTGCGAAAGGGGCAGCGCGACCGCCGCCTGATCCGGGTGCGGAAGAGTCACTAGAGGAAAGCGCCGGGGTTGACACTCCGTCTTCCGCCGCCTATATTGGCTGTCGCTGCGCGTGACCCGGCGGGTCGCCGGAAACAGCTCCAGAAGATTCGGAGCTATTTTTGTCGGCTCTGCGCCTGACGGTCTGCCCATCCGAAGCCGATAATCTCCAGGTTGAACGGAAAAAAGAGGTTCCAGGGGGTTGACAGCCATACGCGGGTTGGATAGTATTGGAAGGTTCCCCCAACGGAGAAACGGCCGGAGGGGCAGTCAGCAATACGCGCAAGCCGGTTCTTTGAAAACTAGATAGAACGTGCAAGCACTTTGTTCACCCGCCTTCGCGCCTCACGGCGCCTGGGCGAGGTGGGCAGCCCGTCGAGTATCAGCGGGTGGCGCTGTGCAGTCCGAGGCCAGGCGTGTGGTTCACGACCTGGTGGAGGCGGCGAACCACTCATCACTTGACGAACTAACAACGCAAGAGCCAATCAACAAGGCGCTTGTGTTAAACGTTTTGCCCGCCTTCGTCCCGCTGAAGCGCCTCTGGCGCGGACGCGGGCTTCGGCGTGGCAGGCGAATTTAACATGAGAGTTTGATCCTGGCTCAGAATCAACGCTGGCGGCGTGCCTAACACATGCAAGTCGTGCGCGAAAGGGGCTTCGGCCCTGAGTAGAGCGGCAAACGGGTGAGTAACGCGTGGGTGACCTACCTTCGAGTGGGGGATAACGTCCCGAAAGGGACGCTAATACCGCATGACATCCTGTCCTTGGACGGATGGAGATCAAAGCCGGGGATCGCAAGACCTGGCGCTTGAAGAGGGGCCCGCGTGCGATTAGCTAGTTGGTGGGGTAACGGCTCACCAAGGCGACGATCGGTAGCCGGCCTGAGAGGGCGGACGGCCACACTGG